>CAXBNH010000246.1:0-4832 GCA_963976905.1 uncultured Algibacter sp. | reverse complement strand
TTGATTTCAGCCATCGCTTCTGTTAATCCTTGAGCATTTCTGGCCATACCTACTTTATCCCACATCACTTTTCCAAGTCTTTTGTGAAAATGATCAACCGTTTTTGTGCCTTTATTATTAATGAAGAAATCAATTTGGTCTTTAACTGATTTCTCAGCTTCATCAAACTCTGGTGTATCTGTTGGAATTTTTCCTGTACGAATATCATTTGATAAATAATCGCCAATAGTATAAGGTAGTACAAAATAACCATCTGCCAAGCCTTGCATTAAAGCCGAAGCTCCAAGCCTGTTAGCACCGTGGTCAGAAAAGTTTGCTTCACCTATACAATACAGCCCATCAACGGTGGTCATTAAGTTATAATCCACCCAAACACCGCCCATCGTGTAGTGGGTTGCAGGATAAATCATCATTGGTGTTTTGTATGGATTCTCGTCTACAATTTTCTCATACATTTGAAATAGATTTCCATATTTTTCTTCAACAATGGCTTGACCTAATTCGTATATTTTTTCGGGAGATGCATGCTCTATATTGTGAATTTTAGCTTGTGTTTTTCCGTAACGGTCAATTGCCGCAGCAAAATCCAAATACACCGCTTCACCAGTTGCGTTGACTCCAAAACCAGCATCGCAACGTTCTTTGGCAGCCCTGGACGCTACATCACGTGGCACTAGGTTACCAAACGCTGGGTAACGACGCTCCAAGAAATAATCCCTGTCTTCTTCAGCAATTTCAGTAGGTTTTAATTTTCGTTGTTGAATGGCTTTGGCATCTTCAATTTTTGCAGGCACCCAAATACGTCCGTCATTACGCAACGATTCAGACATCAACGTTAATTTAGACTGATAATCCCCCGAACGCGGAATACATGTCGGATGGATTTGCGTAAAACAAGGATTCGCAAAATACGCCCCTTTTTTATGTATTTTCCAAGCTGCCGTTACGTTACTTCCCATGGCATTGGTTGATAGGAAATATACATTTCCGTAACCTCCAGATGCAATAACAACGGCATGCGCAGAATGGCGTTCAATCTCGCCTGTAATTAAATTACGAGCAATAATGCCTCTGGCTTTCCCATCTATTTTAACCACATCAAGCATTTCATGGCGGTTGAACATTTCAATTTTACCACGTGCTATTTGACGGTTCATTGCTGAATAAGCTCCTAATAACAATTGCTGACCGGTTTGCCCTTTGGCATAAAACGTTCTTGAAACCAAAACACCACCAAATGAACGGTTATCTAACAACCCACCATAATCACGTGCAAAAGGCACACCTTGGGCCACACACTGGTCAATGATGTTTGCAGATACCTCAGCCAAACGATACACGTTGGCTTCACGCGAACGGTAATCGCCCCCTTTTACCGTATCATAAAACAATCTGTAAGTTGAATCGCCATCACCTTGGTAGTTCTTTGCGGCATTGATGCCACCTTGTGCAGCAATAGAATGCGCACGACGTGGCGAATCTTGATAAGCAAATGCTTTTACATTATAGCCCAGCTCAGCCAAAGTTGCAGCAGCAGAACCACCCGCCAAACCTGTACCAACCACAATAATGTCTATATGACGTTTGTTTGCGGGGTTTACCAGGTTGATATGATTTTTATAATCTGTCCACTTATCTTGAATTGGACCTTTTGGTACTTTTGAGTCTAACGTTGCCATATCTATGATAATACGTATTTAAGATGGTGGTAAAGCGCAATAAAAATAAAACCTAACGGAATCATTATGGAATAGGCTTTTCCTATATTTTGTAATGTTTTCTTTCTCATACTAGAAACCCCCATGGATTGAAATGCAGATTGAAAGCCGTGGGCCAAATGCAATCCTAAAAGGATGAATGCAATGACATAAGCAATGGTTCTTAAATGGCTATGGAATTTCTCGACCAACTCAGGATAATATCTGAATTCGCCATGGTGCAATCCCGTCATATCCCCAACTACATATTTGGTGTTCAATTCTGGAATCCAAAAATCTATAAAATGAAGCACAATAAAAGCCAATACTACCAAACCACTATAAATCATGTTTCTGCTCATCCAAGTGGAATTTGCAGCACCATTATTCTTTACATAGACTACATCTCTTGCTTTTTGGTTTCTATATTCCAATATAAACCCCATGATAAAATGGAACACAACTGCAAAAATCAACACAGGTTGCAATGCAAATTGCACTAAAGGGTTGGTTCCCATGAAATGGGAAACTTCATTAAAAGCATCAGGACTAAATACTGATAAGATATTAATGAATAAATGCTGAAGCAAGAAAAACATAAGGAAAAAAGCCGAAAGCGCCATAGCTACCTTTCTTCCAATCGAAGATTTAAAAAATCCGCTCATTACTTTGAAGTTAATTTATGATTATCACAAAGGTAGGTCAGCAATGAGTTATAGACAAATAACATATGTCATGTTTTTGCTATTTAGAATGATTTTAAAGAAAGTGAAAATTCATTCTAAACTTTAAAACATTCCTATTATTTAAGATTTTTATGATACTTATAACCAGAAACTAAGTAATTATGCTAAAAAATTTTAGCCTTTACAAAAACCATCTGCTGCATTTGGCAAACAAAATCTGTTGACCTTTGCTTTTTTTAGATAAAAATCCAGTTGAAAATCGTCAATTTTAAGCCAGAAAGCACTTCAAAAAAAACAATCCCAAACAAATCAAATGTATTTAAAACACATATTTATTTGGGAAATTTTATGCTTTTTCTAAATGGAAAAACTATTCTAAAATTATTTTTTTGGTAATAAACGTTCTATCTGAATAAATATTCACAAAATAAATGCCCCTAGAAACACCATTCAAATGAACCGTTTTTAAACCTGAAGAATTAGAGATATCTTGTTGTGAAATAAGCCTGCCACTTACATCATAAATGGTTACTTTTTCTAAATTGACCAACCCATCATTGTTTATAAATAAATCGCCTCTAGTAGGATTTGGATACACGTTGATAACAGCACTCAATGCGTCTTCTTCCACACCTAAAGCACAGCTTCCTGAATAATTTGTCATTAATGGTTGGCTGCAAACAGGTGTGCCCGTACTTCTGCTTTGTATCATATTGGCAACGGTAATATTATCATTATCTAAAGACCTTAGCGTTTCTCCTTTTGAAATGGCGTAATGCATCACATTGTCTGTGTTCACAATATGGTCCAATTGACGGCAATGCCCTAATTCATGAACAGCCACACTTTGAAAATCATATTGGGCACTATCGGGAGAAGCGGCATCAAAATTCCAATTGGCCTCATCATCAAACACAATATCAAATTCCTTGATATACCATTCCATACTGGTAACGCCATTTTTTGTTACATAACATGCTGAATAATACGATGTTCTTTTTCCTAACACCGTATCTGGCAAATCATCGCCGGCAACACCACTCGTGCTGTTATCAAAGGCTATGGCGTTAATGCCATCTGAAGCAGATTTATGTTGTGCCAAACTACTTGATACAATATTGGATTCGTCCAAGCCCCAATTTATTTGGGTTTCACAACTCCAAGTATTTAAGGCTTTAATAAAAGCTTCTTTGGCACCTGGTACAGATGCAAAATCGGATGTCATTTGCCACGTATAGCCGCCATTACCATTATCATCAATCAACTGGGTTGGGTAGGCCATATCAACGCCCGAACTTAAGTTATCTGACACAATATTGGCTTGGGCATAACTTATAGATAAATTGGTATTTGATGATAAAGTACTGCCATCATTGTGTGTTATCCTAATTTTACCTGTACCTGCGCCAGAAGGCACTTCAACAGTAATCCTAGTGTCTGACCATGTTAAAATTTGGCTATCTAAAGCATTGATATAATTGGTCCCGGCAGCGGTGTCTGCATCATCAAAACCTACCTTTCACTTAACCGTTCCAAAATTTGAACCATTAATGGTCAATACAGATTTTGTGCCCGCTGTTGAAGTGGTTGGAGAAAAACTTGCAATAGTTATTGCAGCACTAACTTTACCAGCCTCTAAACTTTTACTTTGCACATTAAAATCTGATAATTGGATATAATCAACCTTTGTTGTATTTTTTATTTCATTATAAAATGAATTGGCAATGCCCTTTTTTGATGAAAATTGATTGTCTGCAACATCTTCTTCTACATTATACTTGTAAAATCCTTGCAAGGATCCATAAGATTCAAATCGGTTTTTTATGGATACCTCTTGGGCATCTAACCTAGTATTGCTTGCGTAAAGTGTAAAAACGCCTACCTCTCCAACATTCAATTTTAAACTGGGATATACCACTTGGGCATCAAGCTCTACAACACCACCCAATGTAATTATTTCTACTGTAGATAAGGCTTCACCTTTAAAAACCTTATGCACTTCTATGGTATTGACTGTATATATTTTTTCATGTTTTTCATCCCAAAACGATTGTTTTGAAAGCACCTTACCTTCCAATACCTGTGTAGATTTTTCAATTTGCTCACTTAAAGAGACTTCTTTAAGCAGTATTTGGGCGGATATCGATTTTGAAATTACTAAAATAAATAATAAACTGAGTAGTGTAATTTTTCTCATTCCCTAAAGGTTTTTAATAGTTTTGGATACATTACAATACTGAGGGAATGAGTGCAATGAATTTGATATACGTGAAGGTATATTTTTTAGACTATTGCAAATATATAAAATCGATGAAATGCACTTTTTTGAAGTCTATTTATTACATATAATTCATTTTATCAGATTAATATAGTATTTAATCTTTTATTTTTGAATTTTTAATGAAATCTGAAATGTATTTTAATCCTATTTTATAAAATAAAACTAGGT
>CAXBNH010000245.1:0-4915 GCA_963976905.1 uncultured Algibacter sp. | reverse complement strand
ATAGATGCAATCATTCCTCGTATTGGAGCCTCTGTTACTTTTTATGGCACCGCGGTTGTACGGCAATTTGAAATGATGAAGGTATTCTCTACAGTAGAATCGCAAGCATTGGTAAGGTCTCGTGATAAATTACGAAGCCTACAAGTATTATCACGTGCAGGATTGGGCATGCCAAAAACAGTATTTTCAAATTACACCAAAGATGTTGCCGAAGTTATTAACTATGTTGGCGGTGCGCCTTTGGTCATAAAACTTTTAGAAGGCACACAAGGTCTTGGCGTGGTATTGGCTGAAACCAAAAATGCTGCAGAATCTGTGTTGGAAGCTTTTAACGGCCTGCAAGCCCGTGTGATTGTTCAAGAATTTATAAAAGAATCTAAAGGTGCCGATATCAGGGCGTTTGTGGTAGATGGTAATGTAGTTGGCGCCATGAAACGACAAGGCAAAGAAGGCGAGTTTAGATCGAATCTTCATAGAGGTGGCAGCGCCAATATCATACAACTTACAGATGAAGAAGAAAATGCCGCTTTAAAAGCAGCAAAATCTTTAGGTTTAGGGATTTGCGGTGTGGATATGTTACAATCTGCAAGAGGGCCTTTGATTTTAGAAGTGAATTCTTCCCCAGGACTTGAAGGCATTGAAGAAGCTACAAAAAAGGACATTGCCAAAACCATTATCCGTTTTATAGAACGTAACGTGTAACCTTTTATGACTGCGGATTATAAAGATATCATCACTATTTTAGGAGAAGCCATTCCTTTAGGGACTTCAAAAGAAATCAATTTCAACATTTACTAAAACTCACGAAGAAGAAAAAACACCAAAATTGAAGTGCCGGTAATTATTGAACGTTCTAAAAAACCGGGACCCACTATTTTGTTCACAGCTGGGCTACATGGCGATGAAATAAATGGTATTGATATTGTGCGACAGCTTATTTCCAGAGGCATTAACAAACCCAAACGAGGCACTATTATTTGCATGCCTATTTTGAATGTGTTCGGGTTTTTAAATAGCAGCCGTGCCTTCCCTGATGGCCGTGATTTGAACCGTGTATTTCCAGGGTCCGAAAACGGCTCTCTTGCCAGTAGGGTCGCTTATACCTTGATGAGTGCTATTATTCCAGATGTTGATTTGATCATCGATTTCCATACGGGTGGTGCTAGCAGATTTAATGCCGCCCAAATACGGATTGTAAATGAAAATGCTGAATTAAAAACACTTGCAGACGTATTTTCTCCACCATTTGTACTGTATTCAAATAACATCACCAAGTCTTTTAGAAACGCCTGTTCGCAATTGAACAAACCGATTTTATTATATGAAGGCGGGAAATCTTTTTTTGTGGATGATACGATTTCCAAATTTGGCGTAGAAGGCGTGAAACGTATTTTGGCACATTTTGAAATGCTAAACTCCAAACATAAAGCAGTATCATCAAAAACCGCACCTGTTTATGTTGAAAAAAGCAAATGGATCCGTGCAACCGCTTCTGGCATGTTTAAAGCCAAAGCCCCCATCAACTCAAAAATCTCTGTGGGTGATGTGGTGGGACAAATCACCGACCCTTACGGCTTAAACATTAAATGATGACCAAAGACGAATTACGAAAAAAATATAAAGCACTTCGTAATGATTTGTCCATAAATCAAGTGGACGACCTCAGCTTGGCGATTGCCAACCAACTTTTAAAATTGCCCATTTGGGAGTTTTCTTTTTACCATATTTTCCTTTCTATTGAAGCACATAAAGAAGTAAACACGGATTATATTTTGAATATTCTATCTGGAAAGGACAAACATATTGTGATTTCAAAAAGTGATTTTGAAACGGGAAATATGACGCATTTTCTTTTAACAGACAGTACCGTGATAAAGAAAAACCATTACAACATTCCTGAACCCGTTGATGGTATTGAAATCCCCCATGATAAAATAGAAGTGGTATTTATTCCGCTTTTGGCTTTTGACAAACAAGGGCATCGTGTGGGCTATGGCAAAGGGTTTTATGACCGTTTTTTAGCGAACTGTAAAGCTGAAACCCTGAAAATTGGCCTTTCTTTTTTTGAATCTGAAGAAGGGATTTTGGATGTTTTTGAAAGTGATATTGGGTTGGATTATTGTGTGACTGCAAGTAAAATTTATAAATTCTAATATAAAACCTACTTCTTCGTAAACGCCTTCCTATTAAAAACAATAAGCATTATAAAGCCTGTACTTATGGCCATATCGGCAACATTGAAAACAGGATTAAAGAAGATGAAATGTTCACCTCCATAAAAAGGCAACCACTCTGGTAAAAAACCTTTCCACATGGGAAAATATAGCATATCTACCACTTTGCCGTGCAATAACGAATCATAACCAACCTCAGGTAAAAAAGTGGCTATTTGTCCGAAACTATCGCTAAACAACACTCCATAAAAAACAGAATCAATAATATTGCCCAAAGCCCCTGCAAATATCAAGGCAATGGCAATTACCAATACCCTTGGGCTTTTGCTTTTCACAGCACTTGTAAGCCAATAACCAATCCCGAAAATAGCAAAAACACGAAACACCGTTAAAATGACTTTAGCCGTTCTATCTGAAATAAAGGACGTAAAATCGCTTATTTTAGTGCCCCAAGCCATGCCATCATTTTCAATAAAATAAATTTTGAACCATTTGAAAACTTCAATATTATCTTGAAGCATAAAATGTGTTTTGATGTATATTTTACTTATTTGGTCAATAAGTAAAACAACAATTATGAGGAAGATGGATTTTTTTAGTGTCATTTATAAGAGAACTTCTGTAAAAATGGATTCCTGCCTTCGCAGGAATGACAAACAAAAAACGTCTCGTTTTAAACCGAGACGTTTCAAATATATCATTTAACAAATAATTATTGTTGCATGTTTTTGGCTTCAATGCTCAACGTAGCGTGTGGCACTAATTTTAAACGTTCTTTGTTTATTAGTTTTCCTGTAACACGGCACACCCCGTAGGTTTTGTTTTCAATACGAATCAATGCGTTTTTTAAATCGCGGATAAACTTTTCTTGACGGATGGCCAATTGCGAATTCGATTCTTTGCTCATAACCTCACTTCCTTCATCAAACGCCTTAAAGGTTGGCGATGTATCATCGGTCCCGTTGTTATGGTCGTTCATATAGGCACTTTTTATTAGCTCTAAATCGTGTTGTGCTTTTTCTATTTTTTCTTTTATCAACCCTTTAAATTCAGCTAAATCTTTATCTGAATATCTTACATTCTTGTCGTCTGTACTCATAATCTTAATGTTTTTGAATAAACAATTTGGTATTTACATCATCAAAGGCAATTTCTATACCGTTGTCTAATATATCAATAATTTCTAATTCGTTTGTTAATGTTTCTGCTTTAATATACGACATATTTGTATTTATGGCCGCAGCAATCTGCTTATCATTTTGCAATTTAACATCTATTCTATCGGTTACTTCAAAACCAGAGTCTTTTCGTAAGTTTTGAATACGATTGATCAATTCTCTTGCAATGCCTTCATTCTTTAAATCACTGCTTATTGTAATATCCAGAGCAACGGTTAAATTCCCTTCATTCGCCACCAATAATCCTTCAATATCCTGTGATGTTATCTCTACATCTGTGCGTTCTAAAGTAATGTTTTTTCCATTAATGGCAACTTCTATACTGCCATTTTGTTCTATTTTGTTAATATCTTCAGCAGTAAAGTTAATTACTGCTCCAGCAATGGCCTTCATATCCTTTCCAAAACGTGGCCCCAGCGTTTTAAAGTTGGGTTTTATTTGTTTTACCAAGATTTCTGAAGCTTCTTCCAGAAGCTCGATTTCCTTAACATTCACTTCATGTTTTATCAAATCTGAAACGGCCAGAATCTCTTCTTTTTGCTGTTTTGAATTAACAGGAATCATGATTTTTTGAAGCGGCTGACGGACTTTTATTTTTTCCAAATACAATCGGTCCATAAAAAACGGCGCGATGGGCGCACCCAATTTCGCAATGGTTCCCATACAGGTATATAGCGTTTGGTATGCCGAAATTTTATCTTGCTGATAATCGCCTTTCCAAAAACGTCTTCTGCTCAAGCGCACAAACCAGTTACTTACATAATCTTGTGTGAAATCTGAAATAGCACGTGCAGCTTTTGTTGGTTCATAATCTGCATAAAACGCATCTACTTTTTGAATTAACGTATGTAATTCTGAAAGAATCCAACGGTCTATTTCTGGTCGTTTTTCTAAAGGGATATCGGCTTCGCTGTAATTAAAATTATCTAAATTTGAATACAGTTGAAAGAACGAATACGTATTATAAAGTGTTCCGAAGAATTTACGTTTTACTTCTTCAACACCTTCCAAATCGAACTTTAAATTGTCCCAAGGATTGGCGTTTGCAATCATATACCAACGTGTGGTATCGGCACCATAGGTTGACAAAGTTTCAAAAGGATCTACGGCATTGCCCAAACGTTTAGACATTTTCTGTCCGTTTTTATCCAATACCAAGCCATTAGACACGACGTTTTTATACGCCACAGAATCAAAAACCATAGTCCCGATAGCGTGCAATGTATAAAACCAACCACGGGTTTGATCGACGCCTTCCGCAATAAAATCGGCTGGAAACGACGTGCCTTTATCAATCAACTCTTTATTCTCGAACGGATAATGCCATTGTGCGTAAGGCATGGAGCCTGAATCGAACCAAACATCTATTAAATCGCTTTCGCGGAACATTTTTTGACCTGTTTGTGATACTAAAACAATGGCATCAACAATGTTTTTGTGTAAATCGATTTTCGCATAGTTTGCTTCGGAATTGTTGCCGATTTCAAAATCTTCAAAAATATCTTTTGAAAGAACGCCTGCTGAAACCGCTTTTGCCATCTCCTGTTTTAATTCTTCAACCGA
>CAXBNH010000244.1:0-4916 GCA_963976905.1 uncultured Algibacter sp. | reverse complement strand
TGCTTGTTTTAAGCAAAGTGGTTTGATAACTTTTTTGGTCGAACTTACTTTGGGTTTTATGGTCGGCAATAAACTCCAGATTTTGTTTTAAGTCTTTATTGTAAAACCATACAAAAGGATTAAACCAAAGTATGGCGCAAACTATTTGGGACACTAAAATATCGACGGAATGCAGCTGATCGGCATGAATTTTTTCGTGAGAAATAATTTGTGCCAATTCGGTTTCATTAAATTGATTGGGATTGTAAACAATCCAATTAAAAAATGAAAAAGGCGAGTTATTGGTTGTGGTTTTTACAAACGTGAAACGGCCTTGTTTTTCGCTTTTATTTTTAAAAAGTACAAGCGTTAGGGAGGTTAATTGCATTAAAAATCTAGCGATAAAGAACAAAACGCCCAATCCGTAAATGATGGGGAGATAGTCTAAGATATCAAATGGTTTTTCGGTAGTTTCAACAATTATTGGGGCATCACTAATAGCGTAGTTTGTTAGCGGAACGGGCGTGTATTCAATATAAATAGGGATTACAAAAAAAGGCAAACAGAAAGCTGTTATCAAACCGAGCAGCAAAAACCAGCGGTTGTGGTCAAAAAAGGTGTCACGTTGTAAAAACAGTCTATAGCAGCCATAAAAAAGAACAATGAGGGCGCTGGCTTTTAGTAAATATTCCATGTTATTTTTCTTTTTGAATTAAATCAATAATGTCTTTAAGTTCTTCCACGCTAATCTTTTCTTCTTTAGCAAAAAAGGATACCATATTTTTATAAGAATTATTAAAATAATTGTTAATGGCAGTATTCATAAACCCTTTTCGGTACTCTTCTTTACTTACAACAGGATAGTATTGGTGTGTTTTTCCGTAGGCGGTGTAAGCCACATAGCCTTTATCTTCCAAGTTTCTAATAATGGTAGATAGTGTGTTGTAGTGAGGTTTATCATCTTTTATTTCAGCAAGCACATCTTTTACAAATGCTTTTTCAAGCGTCCATAAAATATGCATGATTTCTTCTTCTTTGTTTGTTAGTTTTTCCATTAGATAGGGTTTTGTAATTTCCTCAAAGGAGGAAATCTAAAAATTATTTTAAGATCAAACATTCTAAAACAAACATATAACTATTTTTATAGTTACACAACTAAGCAAATAGTTATTTAACGAAATTTTTAGTTTTTGGGTTTGTTCCAAAAATCGTAAATCAAAAAAACCTAAATAGTAAATCGTTATAGTATCTTCGCAAAAAAAATAGGTTTTATGAGTTTACTTTGGGTTATCCTCGGGTTTATATTATTGGTTATTGGTGGGGAATTTTTGGTACGGTCATCTGTGGCTTTATCCTTTAAGTTTAATATTTCCAAGATGGTTATTGGTATGACGGTGGTATCCTTTGCTACGTCGGCACCTGAACTTTTAGTGAGCCTTCAAGCGGCTTTGTCGGGTTCGCCGGCCATTGCCATTAATAATGTAGTGGGGTCAAACATTGCAAACATTGGTTTGGTTTTGGGTATTACAGCTATGGTAAGTGCTATTGCTGTAGATATATCTTTCTATAAATTAAACTGGCCCGTGATGATGGTATTCTCCATAGCACTGTATTATTTTATGAAAAACGATAGCGTTCTAACCACTCTAGAAGGCGGTATTTTATTTATAGGACTTATTTTATTTTTGATTGTTTTGATACGAAGTGTGAAAAACAATAAGGTTGTTGAAGAGGTTGATGGATCATTGGCGGTAGTTTCAAATTTTAAAATTACGTTGTGGTTACTGATAGGGGCGGTGTCACTTTATTTTGGAAGCGAATGGTTGGTGGATGGCTCTAAAGCAATAGCCTTATCTGTTGGGGTTAGTGAAGCTGTAATAGGTGTGTCTTTAATAGCCATAGGAACCAGTGTACCAGAATTGGCGGCCTCGGTTATTGCGGCTGCAAAACAGGAAAAAGCCATTTCATTAGGAAATTTGATAGGGTCTAATATATTCAATATAGGATCTGTTTTAGGGTTGACAGCTATTATAAAACCCATTCCCATAACAGAATCTCAAATACTATCGAGCGATATTTTTTGGATGCTTGGTTTTGCCGCTGTTTTGTTGCCGCTTGTTTTTCTGCCCAAACAGTTGCAGATAAGCAGGTTTAAAGGGTTCTTTTTGGTAATTGCCTATGGCGTGTTTATGTTTTTGGTATTTAGTAAGGATAAATTTTAGACACAGATTTCGACGGATTAGTAAAAGCTATTGAAATTAAATTATTAATGAAGCCCTTGCTGTTTTTTTTTGATAGCATAAAAACTTGAACTTAATTATTCAAGTTTGCCAAATTTAACTACATGATGAAAGCTTGTGAAATATCAGCAACAGTAAATCCGTGAAATTCGTGTCTTGAGCATAAAAAAAGGCCAACACAATAAAGTGTCAGCCTTTTTATTATAAACAAAATATGTATTCTTAAATCTTAGCCGTTTTAACGGTTTTGATAATTCTACCAGCAATTTTGTATGGATCTCCGTTTGAAGCAGGTCTTCTGTCTTCTAACCAGCCTTTCCAGCCTCTTTCTACTGTAGTGATAGGAATACGGATGGAAGCACCTCTGTCAGAGATACCGTAGCTGAAATCGTGAATAGAAGCTGTTTCATGTTTACCTGTTAAGCGTTGGTCGTTAAACGCACCGTACACAGCAATGTGCTCAGCGGTAAAAGGTCTGAAAGCCTCACATATTTTCATGTATGTTTCTTTATCACCACAAGTTCTTAACGTTGAGTTTGAGAAGTTTGCGTGCATACCAGAACCATTCCAGTCTGTATCACCAAGTGGTTTTGGGTGGTACTCGATATAGTAATCATATTTTTCAGTCAATCGGTCCAATAAATATCTAGCGATCCAAATTTCATCACCAGCTTTTTTAGCGCCTTTAGCGAACAATTGGAATTCCCATTGCCCACATGCAACTTCTTGGTTGATGCCTTCAAAATTCAATCCAGCCTCAATGCACAGGTCAGCATGTTCTTCAACTAATTCACGTCCATGAGTGTTCAATCCACCAACAGAACAGTAGTACATCCCTTGTGGTTTTGGGTAACCGCCTCTGGGGAAACCTAATGGCAATTCTGTTTTAACATCCATTATAAAGTATTCTTGCTCAAAACCAAACCAGAAATCATCATCTTCATCATCAATAGAGGCTCTTCCGTTTGATACGTGAGGAGTTCCGTCTGGGTTCATAACCTCGGTCATGACCAACCATCCGTTGATGCGCTCAGGATCTGGATATATTGCAACTGGCTTTAGTACACAGTCTGAAGATCCTCCTATAGCTTGTTGGGTCGATGATCCGTCAAAAGACCAATTTCCAATTTCTTCCAACGTGCCTTTAAAGTCGTCGTGATCTTCAACTTTGGTTTTGCTTCTCAAATTTTGAGTTGGTTTGTAGCCATCCAACCAAATGTATTCTAATTTAATTTTTGCCATAATGAATGATTTGTATATGTTCTAATTAATAATAATTTCAACAAATATAATATTTCTCCAGATACTTTGTATTCTACGGGGGTGTTTTAATAAAATGATAAGTTATTTTTATTTATACCCCATTATTTTTGGGCATATTTTAAAAAAACAATATTATTTTAAATTAAAACTGAAAAAATGTTAATAAGAAAATTTGGGTTTTTCTTATTATGTTTGTGCATACTAGCTATTTTTGTAATAAAATTTAAAAATCAGAAAAGAAAAAGATGTCCACATTAAGATTTCATGCAGTAAAAGAATCACTTTCCTATAAATCGGTATCTATAGAAGAGAAAGAAAGACGTTCAGATTTATTTGGAAGGAATGTGTTCAATGAAACCACCATGCGCCAATATTTGACTAAAGATGCCTTTAATGGGGTTATGAGCGCTGTGCAGCATGGTAAAAAAATAGATAGGAATATTGCAGATCAAGTAGCGTCTTCCATGAAAGATTGGGCGTTGTCCAAAGGTGTGACGCATTATACGCATTGGTTTCAGCCGTTAACAGGCGCTACTGCAGAAAAGCACGATGCTTTTTTTGAAACCATAGGCGGGGATATGGCTATTGAAAAATTTGGGGGCGACCAGTTGGTTCAGCAAGAACCAGATGCTTCTAGTTTCCCTAGTGGTGGCATCCGGAACACTTTTGAAGCAAGGGGCTATACGGCATGGGACCCTACATCACCTGCATTTATATATGAGACAACCTTGTGCATCCCAACCATTTTCGTGGCTTATACCGGGGAAGCTTTGGATTATAAAACCCCTTTATTGAGGGCTCTCAATGTTATTGATGATGCGGCTACAGATGTTTGTAAATATTTTGATAAAAACGTTAAAAAAGTAACCTCGTCATTGGGTTGGGAACAGGAATATTTTTTGATTGATAAAATGCTGGCTGCAAGTCGTCCGGATATTATGTTAACAGGCAGAACACTTTTAGGGCACTCTTCTGCAAAAGGCCAGCAATTGGATGATCATTATTTTGGATCAATTCCCAGAAGGGCTTTGAATTTTATGCGGGATTTGGAAGTAGAATGTATGTTGTTGGGCATTCCCGCAAAAACAAGGCACAATGAGGTGGCGCCCAATCAGTTTGAATTAGCACCTATTTATGAAGAGGCCAATTTGGCGGTAGATCATAATTCCTTGTTAATGGACGTTATGGGACGTGTGGCCTCTAGGCATAATTTTAAAGTATTGTTCCATGAAAAACCATTCGTTAATATGAATGGTTCAGGGAAGCATAACAATTGGAGTTTGTCCACAGATACGGGTGTTAATCTGTTAAGCCCTGGAAAAACCCCTATGAGCAATCTTCAGTTTCTGACCTTTTTTATAAATACCATCAAAGCGGTTCATGAGTATGAGGAATTGTTACGGGCCACCGTGGCATCTGCCAGTAATGAACATA
>CAXBNH010000243.1:0-4919 GCA_963976905.1 uncultured Algibacter sp. | reverse complement strand
ATGGTCAATATGCCTATCATCAATGGCATTACAAATCACAATTTCCGGTTTGTACTTACGTATCATTTTAATGATTTCCAATTGATGCGTTTTATCATTCATAAAAAAAGCATCAGCAAACCCTAGGTTTTCCCTAAACGAAACCCCTAGTATGCTGGCCGCTACAATGGCTTCTTCCTCCCTAGTTTCCGCTGTGCCACGAGTTCCTAACTCGCCGCGGGTTAAATCTATGATGCCTACTTTTTTTCCGTTGTCTATCTCTTTTGCCAAAGTAGCACCACAACCTAATTCCACATCATCTGGATGTGCGCCAATAGCCAAAATATCTAATTTCACGTCACTCATTATTTTTTATTTTGTTATCAAATTATTCTTTTTTATGGAAATTTAAACCCAAATTTATTAAATATAGTATGAATATTTAAAAACCCCTTATAACTATCACGTTTTCGTTTTCATTAAATACATGTAAGTGCATTAAAATCTGCTAATTATTAAAAAATAGCACTCATTTTGAAAGCATGACTTTCGTCATAATTATTAGCGGATATCTACCGTAATTTTACTCTATAAACACTAAGAACCTTATAGCTTCCAAAGCTAATGAAACAATTACAAGTTATGATTTATTTAATAAGCATCATTTTATTTTTTACAATCGGTCGCTTTGTTTGGGAAAAATTCACAACAGATATTTTTAATTATACATTTTATAATAGCACGTGTGGTCGTGCCAATACTATGGCCATTTTAAATAAGAATTATTAATAGGAACCTTAAAATTGAATAAAATGAAAGATTCAGCAACAACAATTAAAAACCCGGATTTAGTAAAATACGGATTGAAGGATGTCAATGTAAATTGGAATTTATCTCCTGAAGAACTTCAACGTATTACCGTTGAAAAAGGCATGGGAAAAGAAACCGCTAACGGCACTTTGGCCATTAATACCGGAAAATTTACAGGGCGCTCTCCTCAAGACCGTTTTATTGTGAAAGATGATTATACCGAAGACAAAGTTTGGTGGGGAAAAGTGAACAAACCAGTATCTTCAGGAAATTTTGATAAACTTCAAAAAGAAATAGAGAACTATCTTTCTGGAAAAGAAATCTATATAAGAGATGGCTATGTGTGCGCCGAACCAGAATACAGAACCAATATAAGAACCATTACAGAACTTCCATGGTCAAACCTATTTGTTTTCAATATGTTTTTAAGACCTAGTGAAAGCGAATTGAAAAACTTTAAAGAAGATTGGCTTGTTTTATGTGCTCCAGGCTATGTGTGCACAGATCCAGAGGCCTATGGCATTCGCCAAGGTAATTTTTCAATCATCAACTTTACTAAAAAGATAGCTTTGGTTGGTGGCTCTGCTTACACAGGCGAAATAAAAAAAGGCATATTCTCTGCACTTAACTTGATTTTACCTGTTGAGAAAGATGTATTGCCAATGCACTGTTCTGCAAACGTTGGAAAATATGGCGATACTGCTATTTTCTTTGGATTATCTGGTACAGGTAAAACAACCCTTTCCGCAGATCCAGAAAGAAAACTGATTGGAGATGACGAACATGGTTGGACCAAAGACAACACCATATTTAACTTTGAAGGTGGGTGCTATGCAAAAGTAATCGACTTAACAGAAGAAAAAGAACCCGACATTTTTAGAGCTATAAGACCAGGCGCTTTACTTGAAAACGTGGTTTTTAAGGAAGATGGTAAAGTAGATTATATGGATGGCAGCATCACTCAAAATTCTCGTGTAAGCTATCCTATTTACCATATTGACAACATTCAAGAAACCTTATATGCAGATAACCCTAAAAACATCTTCTTTTTAACTTGTGATGCTTTTGGTGTACTGCCCCCTGTATCAAAATTGACCCCTGGCCAAGCAGCTTATCATTTCATCTCGGGGTACACCGCTAAAGTAGCAGGTACAGAAGCTGGTATTACAGAACCTGTACCTTCATTCTCTGCTTGTTTTGGCGCACCATTTATGCCTTTGCACCCAACCGTTTATGGCGAAATGCTAAGCAAAAAAATGAGCGATGCTGGCGTTAATGTTTGGCTTATCAATACCGGATGGAGCGCAGGCCCTTACGGTGTGGGTTCTCGTATCAAACTAAAATATACAAGAGCCATGATTACCGCGATTCTTAACGGCGAATTGGATAATGTAGATTATGACCAAAATCCAATATTTGGCCTACACATGCCAAAATATTGCCCAGGCGTGCCATCAGAGATATTAGACCCTATGAACACGTGGCTACAAAAAGGCGCTTACATAGGTAAAGCCATTCAATTGGCACACTCATTCCACTTGAATTTTGAGAAATTTGCCCGTGAAGCTTCAGAACAAATCATACAAGGTGGCCCGCTAATTGATGAACACCATCATTTAGAAGAACACTTTTAATTGAGGTTTTTATTGGCCTTAAAAGGAGCTCAAAAATGAGCTCCTTTTATTTCATATGATACAGAATAAAGTATGTAAAAAAACAAGCCTGATATGCACAGGCTACAAGTTAAGTTTGTTTATTAAAAACGGATTTAAGAAAGAAGAGTGATCAATAATTATAGTCCTTACGAAGCACAAAATAACATTTCTATATTTATTTAAAAGTCCAAGCCACTATACGTGATATTTTATTGCTTTGTCCCATGGGAATGGTTTTAATATCGGTTGCTCCAAGTTTATTTAATGAAGTGTAGATGCCCTTAACTAAATCTTTTTTAGAAACTAAAGTTGTAAACCAAATACATTGATTCTTAAACAATGAACTTTCATAAAGATAATTATGAACAAAAGCCTTTTCTCCACCTTTATACCACAACTCATTTTGTGTTCCAGCAAAATTCCTAATGATATTATCTTCAGCCCTATTTAAACCTTTCAGTTTTCTTTTTGTTGACTCTAAAGCTTCTTGTTCGGTTTTATAAAATGGTGGATTGCAAATTGAAGCAGAAAACGCATCATCTTCATTTATAATATTTTTAAAAATTTGGGATGGATCCTTTTGATATCTTAAAGAGATTGCATCGTTCAAACTGTTTTCATTGATGATTTTTTGGGCAAATCCCAAGGATATTTTATCAATATCAGTCGCAACAAAATGCCAATCATATTCGGCGTTCCCTAAAATGGGATAAATACAACTGGCACCTGTTCCAATATCTAAAACATGGATGTTTTCCTTTATTTTGGACGCATTGAGCAAATCTGAAATATGATGGATATAATCCATACGCCCAGGAATTGGTGGACATAAATTTGTGTCTGGAAATTCCCAAAAACCAATACCATAGTCTTTTTTAAGTAATGCCGTATTTAATGCTTTTACAGCTTTAGGATTTGCAAAATCGATGGTTTGGATTTGATAGGCATTTTCAAACACAAAAGGCAATAAATTTGGATGTGCTTTGCATAAAGCCTTTAAATCATAACCTGATTTATGTTTATTTTTTGGATGGAAATTTGGGTTTGTTTTGATGGCTTTCTCGTTATTGGTTAGTTTGGTTCTTTAATGTTCTTTAGTGTTCTTTCAATTCTACGATCTGGAATCAACCAAATAATGGCCACTAAAATGAACATGGTGCCACTAATCCAAATATTAATAAAAGCACCTAAAATTCCTATAATATATAATACCGGCGATATTTTTCCTTTAATATCTTTGCCCAAGGCTTTTCCCAAAACAGAATCTTTTCCTTGGCTTTTTATGATGAATGCTTGTAATATAAAATAAGCAAAGGCCGCAAACAATAGTACCAGACCATATAAAAACACCGATGCCGTTGTAAAATGGTTTTCTCCCATCCAACCTGTTACAAAAGGAATCAAAGACAGCCAAAACAACAAATGCATATTCGCCCATAAAATGGTACCTGTAACATGCTTAACGGTTTGCATCATATGGTGGTGGTTGTTCCAATAAATGGCCACGTATATAAAACTTAAAACATAGCTACCAAAAACAGGCAACAAAGGTTTCAAATTTTCAAACTCGCCACCGTGGGGCACTTTCAGCTCCAATACCATAATGGTAATTATTATGGCCAACACACCGTCGGTAAAGGCTTCTATTCTTCCTTTTGTCATCATATTGAAAAATTATATGTATCGCAATTTAATGAAAATAAGTTTCCAATTCTGTTTTAACTGTGGATGCAGGTTTTTTCAACTTATAATTATAAAAACCCGAAATGTTTGCTCACAAAAAAACCCGAAAGTAAAACTTTCGGGTCTTAAAATATAATTATGATTTTTTATTTAAGTGTAAACTCAGATGTTGCCACTAAATCTTTTTCATTAAAAACGCTCACAACATAACGTCCTTTTTCAAAATCATTACCGCCTTTACTAGCTACAAACTCACAAACATTTAAGTTTTTGTTTTCGTAGTTGAATTTGCTAATAGCACTATAGTTAAGCGTTTTATCTTCAAATTGCACTTGGTCATTTGAACCTAAAATATTGTTTTTAGGATCTACTACTTGCACATATAGTTCTTGATCTCCAGATTGTACCAATTTATTTTTCGCAACCGTAAAACAAACTCTAATTTTATCTACACGGCTTGCTCTTTCAGTAGGAATCAATTTTCCTGAAGTTCTTTCAATAACACCAAAACCTTTTAATTCCACAGCTCCTAAAACCGCTGCGTTTTTAACAACCTCGGCCAAAGCTGTATTTTGCACCAATAAAGAATCTGTGAATATAGAACGCTCTTCCAAACGTACACGCGTACTATCCAAAGATGTTGCCAAATAGGAATTTTCAACTCTTAAGGAATCGTTCAATGCCAACAAAGCATCCATTTCTTTCTGTAATCCAGCATATTTTTGTTTATATCTCCATAAGCTCTTCACATTGGTTTCAGAAATTGACAAAGAATCGATTAAACCTTGGATA
>CAXBNH010000242.1:0-4929 GCA_963976905.1 uncultured Algibacter sp. | reverse complement strand
TCAACAAAAATTTTCTCTTTTTCTATAACAGCCTTTTCATTTATGTAAGGATTTTCCAATGAAGCACCTCCGTGCGTTCTAAAAAGCAACCCCTTTTCTTCTAGAAACTTTAAATCTTTCCTAATTGTAACCGCTGAAACATCTAATTGTTCACATAAATCCAAAACCTCAACGTGCTTCTCTTGAGCTAATATATTTAAGATAATTTCATGTCTTTGCATAGTAACAAATATAGGTAAATGGAATAAAACGAAGTTAATTAATTTAATCTTTTAATTAAAAATGTTTCATTTTATTTCGTTTAATAATATATATTATTATATTTGAAGTTAAATAAAGATATTCAAAACTAAAAACAAGTTAATTTGTTCAATAGAGATATATTAATTCAGCAGTTAGAACAGCAATCCAATTGGGATGTTATCATTATTGGTGGTGGTGCGACGGGTTTGGGGATTGCTTTAGATAGCTCCAGCCGTGGCTATAAAACTTTGCTTTTGGAGCAAGTAGATTTTGCAAAGGGTACTTCAAGCCGTAGCACTAAGTTGGTGCATGGGGGAGTTAGATATTTGGCGCAAGGTAATGTAGACTTGGTTAAAGAAGCGTTGTATGAAAGAGGTTTAATGCTTAAAAATGCATCACATTTAGTAGGGAATCAGTCTTTTGTCATTCCAAATTATAATTGGTGGGATAATTTCTTTTATACCGTAGGATTAAAGATATATGATTTTTTAGCAGGGAAATTGAGTTTTGGTAAGTCTCTTCGTATTTCAAAAAAAGAAACGGTTGCTCGTTTAAAAACTATAAAATCTGAGCATCTTAAAGGAGGTGTTGTTTATCATGATGGGCAATTTGATGATGCTAGATTGGCAGTTAATATTGCGCAAAGTGCTATTGAGCAAGGTGCAATTGTTTTAAATCATTTTAAGGTTGAAAAATTATTGAAAAATGATATGGGTTCAGTAGATGGTGTTGTTGCTGTAGATGCTGAAACAAATAAACTATATGCTTTAAAAAGTAAAGCTGTTATTAACGCGACAGGTGTTTTTACTGACGAAGTTTTAAAAATGGATGATGCGACTGCTAAAAACAGAATCCGTCCAAGCCAAGGTGTTCATCTAGTTTTGGATAAATCATTTTTGCCAGGAGAAGATGCCATTATGATTCCAAAAACAGATGATGGTAGGGTTTTGTTTTTGGTGCCTTGGCACAATCGGGTAGTGGTTGGCACTACTGACACCCTGCTAGATAGCCACAGTTTAGAACCAAAACCTCTTGATAAAGAAATCGATTTTATATTAACAACTGCTAATCGATATTTAACAAAAAACGTAAGCAAAAAAGATGTGCTAAGTATATTTGCAGGATTGCGTCCTTTGGCGGCCCCAAAAGATAAATCGGAGAAAACAAAAGAAATATCGCGAAGCCATAAAATAATAGTTTCAGATTCTGGATTAATTACCATTACTGGAGGTAAATGGACTACTTATCGCCGTATGGCACAGGATACTATAAATAAGACGATTGAATTGGGTAAATTACCCAATGTTAAATGTAAAACTAAAGATTTATTAATTCATGGCGCTAATGGTAATATTGATAAATCGCATCATTTTTATATTTATGGAAGTGATCGAAAAAATATTGAACAATTGGTCAGAGAATTACCGGAATTGGGAGAAAAATTACATCCAAGATTGGAGTTTGTGAAAGCAGAAATAGTTTGGGCTATCCGAAATGAAATGGCTAGAACCATTGAGGATATTTTGGCAAGACGGGTTAGAATATTATTTTTAGATGCTAAAGTAGCTATTGAAATTGCACCTATTGTAGCAACTATTTTGGCGAAAGAATTGAATAAGGACTATGATTGGAGGCAACAACAAATTTCTGATTTTATAGAACTTGCAAGTCAATATATCATTAAAAATTAATGTATAACTAATAAAAAAATAACTTTAAAAAATTTTTCTTCCCTTTGAGGGGTTGTAAATGATTAATCTTATGGAGAAATATATATTAGCATTAGATCAAGGTACAACAAGCTCAAGAGCTATAGTTTTTGACAAAAAGGGTGGTATCGTTTCGGTAGCTCAAAAAGAATTTACACAATATTTTCCTAAACCAGGATGGGTAGAGCATGACCCGCTTGAAATTTGGTCTTCCCAAACCGGAGTGGTGGCAGAAGCTATAGCGAAAAAAGGATTGAATGTTGAGAATATTGCTGCTATAGGTATTACAAACCAACGAGAAACCGTTGTGGTCTGGGATAAGAATACAGGTAGGCCCGTTTATAACGCTATAGTTTGGCAAGACAAAAGAACCTCGAGCTATTGTGACGAACTCAAAAAGGATGGTCATGAAAAAAATATTAAAGAGAAAACAGGGTTGGTCATTGATTCCTACTTTTCTGGTACTAAAGTAAAGTGGATTTTAGATAATGTAGATGGGGCTAGGAAAAAGGCAGAATCGGGTAGTCTTATTATGGGAACTATTGATACTTGGTTGATATGGAATTTTACAAAAGGCGAAAAGCATGTTACTGATGTTTCTAATGCATCGCGGACATTGCTCTTCAATATAAATACAATGGATTGGGATGATGAATTACTTGAATTATTGACTATTCCGAAAAGTATGCTGCCCGAAGTGAAACAATCTAGCGAAGTGTATGGGTACACAAAATCAACGTTTTACGATGCCAAAATTCCAATTTCGGGTATTGCCGGAGATCAACAAGCGGCATTGTTTGGTCAAATGTGCACTAAGCCAGGCATGGTAAAAAACACTTACGGAACGGGCTGTTTTATGTTGATGAATATTGGGGATAAACCAACGGTTTCAGAAAACAATTTACTGACTACAGTAGCATGGAAAATTAATGGAAAAACTACTTACGCTATAGAGGGTAGTGTATTTATAGCGGGGGCTGTAGTGCAATGGTTAAGAGATAGTTTGAAGATTATAAGGAATTCATCGGATGTAGAGGTGTTAGCTAATTCTTTAAAAAGCTCAGATGGTGTCTATTTCGTCCCTGCTTTTGCAGGATTAGGAGCGCCTCATTGGAACCAACAAGCACAAGGAACTATTTTTGGTTTAACAAGAGGGAGTACTGATGCGCACATAGCACGGGCATCTATAGAGTCTATTGCTTTTCAGACGATGGACATACTAAAGGCTATGGAGGCTGATTCTGGAATATCTATTAAAGAATTGCGTGTAGATGGAGGCGCTACGGTCAATGATATGCTCATGCAATTTCAATCAGATGTTTTAAATACGGTAACAGTACGTCCTAAAGTAGTTGAAACTACTGCTATGGGTGCTGCTTTTCTGGCAGGTTTGGCAATAGGCTATTGGAAAGATTCTGAAGAAATTCAAAAAATATGGCAGGTTGATACCTATTTCAATCCTAATAAAGAAAGAGAGGCTATTGAAAAAAATATCAAAGGATGGTACAAAGCCATTGATGCATTAGAATATTGGTCAAAAAAATAAATCAATTAAAGTCTTAAAATTATGACAACATTTATTGCGGAAATTATTGGAACAGCTATACTCATTTTGTTAGGTGGTGGTGTTGTGGCCAATGTGGTGCTTAATAAAACGAATGGTAACAATGGTGGCTGGATAGTTATAACTACTGGTTGGGCATTGGCTGTTTATGTAGCGGTGGTTGTTGCGGGGCCTTATAGTGGGGCGCATATTAACCCGGCTGTTAGTATTGGTTTGGCAGTAGCGGGAAAATTTCCTTGGGAAGATGTGCCTTTATATGTGTTAGCCCAAATGATTGGAGCCATGATCGGGGCTTCAGCAGTTTGGTTATTTTATAAAAATCATTTTGATGCTACTGAAGATTCTGGTAATAAAAAGGCCGTGTTTTGTACAGCGCCAGCAATAAGGCATAGGTTTTCTAATTTTTTTAGTGAAGCTCTAGGCACATTTGTTCTAATATTTACCATTTTATATTTTACCGATGCTTCTATAAATGAAACCGAAACGGTTGTTGGCTTAGGGTCTTTAGGGGCGTTGCCAGTTGCTTTTTTGGTGTGGTCTATAGGCTTATCCCTTGGCGGCACAACGGGTTATGCTATAAACCCAGCACGTGATCTGGGACCTCGTATTATGCATGCTTTGCTTCCTATTAAAGATAAGGCATCAAATGATTGGGGTTATTCTTGGATTCCTGTTTTAGGGCCTATTGTAGGGGCTTCACTAGCAGGATTTTTAATGTTGGCTCTTTCTTGATTTGCCATTTTTATAGGTATAAAAGCGTGTAGACATTATTAAAGTTTTTATAGAACTAAAATTCAAAATCCATCCATTTTTTTAAGATTAGGATTAAATCGAATACACATGTTGTTTCATTTAGTTTTTTTTTATTTCAAATAATATTGTTTTTAACAAAAAATTATATATATTTGAAACAAAGAATTAAAATTGAAATAAAACAATATAATTTGAAATTAAGTGTTTGTTCTTTTAAAAGGTTGTTTTCTGGGCGTTAAGAATGTATTTGGTCTCCTTTACAGAATTAATATTAAGTTAATAATATCTTAAAGTTGAAGTTTATTTAAGTGTATATGTTTGAATCGAAAATTATTAATCAATCAATTAGGTTTATATGAGAAAAATTATCCAATTGTTCACCGTAATGATGTTATTTGCTGTAACACCTATTATGTATGGGCAATCCATATCAGGTAAAGTGTTGGCAGATGGAATTCCGTTGCCAGGAGCTACAATAATAGAAAAAGGCACTAGTAATGGTGTGGTTTCTGATTTTGATGGAAACTTTAGTATAAAAACCACTAAAAACGAAACCGTTTTAAAGGTTTCTTTTGTGGGGTTTAAAACACAGGAAATAAATGCAGCCTCTGGGGTCTTATTAGAAGTTGTAATGGTGCAGGACGAGAATGTTCTTAACGA
>CAXBNH010000241.1:0-4942 GCA_963976905.1 uncultured Algibacter sp. | reverse complement strand
AGTATAAAAATAGTTAAAAACCCTAGTACCATTAATAAAATGGCCCAAATGAGTTGGTTGTCTCCATTAAAAGCCCATGGCGAGACACTTTTATCAAGAAGCGGTGTTTTCAAGCCTTTGGAATCTGTGTGCCAAGTTAAGGTTTCTTTCCATGGCCAAACTTTATTTAAAGACCCAAAAATAAAACCTGTAAGTATAGCTAAAGTCATATTGTGATAGTGTTTGAACAACCATTTTAAAAGGTGGCTAAAACTTAACAGTCCTACTAAAGCCCCAATAGCAAAAACAGCTATTTTTTTGATGTCAAAATCATGAAGGGCATCACTTAAGGTTTTGTATGCGCCCAAGATTATAAGGATAAATGAGCCTGATATGCCCGGTAAAATCATGGCACAAATCGCAATGGCACCGGCAAAAAACAGAAAAATGGTACTATTATTATTGCCCAACGTGGGCATAGATGAAATATAAAAAGCAATGGCTGCCCCTAAAATCGCAGCTATAATGGTTGAAATCCGCCATTTGGTAATTTGTTTGCCTACAAAATAAATACTGGCAATAATAAGTCCGAAAAAGAAGGACCAAATCAAGACGGGTTCATTTTCCAGTAAGTACTTTGCCAATCGCATAAAGGATACAAAACTTACAATAATGCCCAATAAGAGCGATACAATAAAATTGCCATTTAATTGTTTCCAGAAAGAAGGAAAGCCTTTTTGGAACAGTGTTTTGAAAAGGGCTACATTGATGTTGCTTATTGTGGTAATAAGCTCTTCATAAATGCCAGAAATAAAAGCAATGGTGCCACCAGAAACCCCGGGAACAGCATCTGCGGCACCCATAGCCATGCCTTTAAGGCTAATGACCAAATAATCTATGAAACGTCTTTGCATTTGCAATTTTTTGTGATTGTACCAAAAATATGCAATTTTAACAGATCGTTTGCTATAGTTTTGTTTTTAGTAAGTTTTTAACTTGAATTTTGTTCGTTATTTCGGGGAAAAGCTCATCGATTATAAACATATAATCTTCATTGGCATGAACGCCATTGGTTAAATGAAACGTCCCTTTGTCCATTTCGTTTAAAGAAAAATAAAGACCAGCCAATCGGTATTCAATTTCAGCATGTTCGGGATAAAAATCTGCAGCTTGTTCAAAATTGAAAATGGCAGCTTGAGGTTCGCCGAGTTTGATTAACAAATCACCACGTGTAAGCCATGTATTAAGCTCGTAATTGCCAAGTTCCAATGTTTTTTTTAAGCCCCGTTCTGCTTCTTCAAAAAGACTCAACCTCATGTTTATTTGGGCGTATAGTTTCCAATAAGCAACATTTTCAGTATCAATATTTATGGCTTTATTGATGTAATACAAAGCCTTTTGAAAGTTTTTCTTTCGATTGTAAAATCGTGTAATCGCTATCCAACCTTTGTCTAACAAAGGGTCTTCGTGCACTGTTCTATAATAATATTGAACGGCTAAATCATCTTTTCTTAATTTTTCATAGCAATAGCCAATACGTAATAATGCAAAAGAAGTGGGTTCGTCTAATTTAAGAGTAAATGAATAACTGTCAATGGCATCTTCAAAGCGTTTTAGTTTTTCAAGGACTTTCCCTCTTTCAAGATAGGCACCTACAAAAGCGTCATCTGAAATAATGGCAAAATCAAAAGACGCTAATGCTTTTTTGTAATTTTTTTTATTGAAATATTGAATGCCCAATTGATGCCAACCTACTTCAGAATATGGGTTTTTATCCAAAAATGAATTTAAGTACGTAATGGCCTCATCTTGTTGTTCTAAATAGTCAAAACAATACATGATGTTGTAAAGAGCAGAATAATCCTGTTGGTCTTCTTCCATGCATTTTATAAAATATGTTTTTGCTTCGTCATATTGGTCTAAGAACAAATGCTCCATACCAATAAGCGAGTATAGGTCGACAACGTCATCGGTTAGCTCAATGGCTTGTTTTAAAACGTTTATGGCCAGTTCGTGTTCATCTTTTTTTGATAAAATATTGGCTTTTTGAATAAAGACTTCTTCATTGTTTGGGGCAATGGTATATAGCTCATTCAACAAAGCATCTGCTTGAACGAGTTTGTTTTCAAACACATAGATTTCCACCTTAAAAAGCCTGAGATTGATGGAAGTAGGATGTTGCTCTAAGCCTAATTTGATAGCTTTTTTTGCTAAAGCTATTTTTCCTTGGTTGAGATAGTGATGTATGATGTTTTCAAATTCCTCTGAATCAAAGAACAAAACATGGTTTGTTCTCAGCATGGATTCAAATTTTGTTAGTGGTAAACTATCATTGTCATCATGACTAAACTCCATAGGCACATTTGTAAGTTTCTATATTAGATAAATTTAGGGTTATCAATCATTTTTATAAGGGTAGTACTTCAAATGTTTTTAACAAAGTAATGAACAGCTAGTGTTTATAGTTGTTTTGGGTGTTTCTGGTTTGATTTTCAGAATGTTGAAGGGTGTTTTTTTTTATTTAATGCTATCTAAAACATCCAATATAGTACGGCAACCTTTAATAACTTCTTCATTTGTGATGGTCAAAGGCGGTGTGATTCTAACAGCTTTGGGTTCAAAAAGCAACCAAAAAAGAATTAATTTATGCGCTTGGCATTTTAGTATTAGGGTGTTTGTAATGTCTTCTGAAACCATTATTAAAGCAAGCATCAATCCTTTTCCTCTAATTTCCTTGATTAGTGGATGGATCAATGTTTTTCGGATTAAAACTTCTTTTTCAAGTGTTTGTGCCATTAAATTGCTTTCTAATACCTCTTTTAATGTCGCCAATGCTGATGCGGCTATTAAAGGGTGGCCGCCAAATGTGGTAATGTGTCCAAGTTTAGGCTTATCCATCAATAGATCCATGTGTGCGGTTGAGGCCGTAAAAGCACCAATGGGCATACCGCCACCTAAAGCCTTTCCGGAAACTACGATGTCTGGGATGCAATTGTAGTTTTCAAAACCAAAAAGTGTTCCTGTTCTGCCAATGCCAGTTTGGATTTCATCCAAAATCAATAAGGCCCCAACATCATTGCAACGTTCCCTGACTTTTTTTAAATATTGGTTTTGAGGTTCTATAAATCCAGCACCACCTTGTATGGTTTCTAAAATAACCCCAGCTGTATTTGTAGTGATATAACTTAAATCTTCATCATTATTGAAATTGATAAAATGGATATCTGGCAATAACGGTCTGAATGCTTGTTTGCGTTCTTCATAGCCCATCACGCTCATGGCTCCCATGGTATTTCCGTGATAGCCGTTTTTTGCAGCGATTATTTGGCTACGTCCCGTCACTCTTTTTGCTAATTTTAATGCACCTTCTGTAGCCTCTGTGCCAGAATTTGTTAAATAGGTTTTTTCTAAAGGTAAAGGAAGGTTTTCTGCCAGTAACTTGCATAGGTCAACAGCCGATTTCTGAATGTACTCGCCATACACCATAACGTGCAAATGTTTATCCAATTGGGCTTTGATGGCTTCGATAACTTTTGGATGGTTATGGCCCAACGGCGAAGCAGACACACCAGCAACAAAATCTAAATAGCCGTTATCATTTGTGTCATAAATGTAGCAACCATTGGTGTGTGAAATTTCCAAACCTAACGGGTGTTGTGATGTTTGCGCTTGGTATTTTAGGAAATCAGCAGTCATTTGAAATTATTTAACCTTTAAAGAATCTTTTGACTTTATTCCTAAAGAATCTATTTGAGCACTTTTGTTTTTGATGTTCTGGGGTAAATTTCTAGATGCTTTTAAAGGTATATTGCTAGTATTTGTTTTGGCTTCTTTTTCATCAGCTTCTTCAACACGTTCTATTAATTCCTCATCAAAAAAATCTTCTTGAGGCACATAATCTTCTAAACCTTTTATTGTGGGCAATTCTAAGGGTAAATCATCCTTAAACAAATCTTCAATGCTTTTTGGGCGTTCGTCATCACGCCAATCAAATCCCTTTAATTTTTTATCTCTTTCAAGGAATTTAGATTCTGGATATGCTTTTCCGTCCACTTGGTTTAAACGCTTGAATTCTACTATTTCGCCTTCTTCAAAATATATTTCAATATAGCCGGATCGTGCTTTGTCAGTGGCTGTAAGTTCACCTTCTTCATTTCTGGCATAATAAACAGATTCAGCATTTTTTATGATATCAACTTGTTCCAGTTTATTCTCATCATTAAATAAACCAATAAGGCGCTGTCCCGAAATTTGATTGTAACCTGTGCCTAAAGAATCTTTACTTATCAGAAAAGCATTATTGAAAACGATGAGCGAATCCAGTTTTTCTTCTTTGGTGTTGGAAATTAAATGAATGGTATCGCCCGTCATTTGGTTTTCTTCGTTCCAAAGAATGGGTTTTCGTTTGGTTGAAAATTGGTCGCCAGTACCCATACGTGCAATGTTGATGAGTTGCGTTAACCCCGTGGCTTCATTGGCATGAACGGAATCTGCTTTGGCGCTCATATCAGATTTGAACAATCTCATGTTCCTGTAAGCTCTTGTAATACGGTGGTCTGGTTTTCCTGTGACCAAAAGCGTATCGGCATGAATGTATATGGAATCTTTTTCTTGAACGGTAATGGCCAAGGCGCGTTTTGTGATAAACAAGGAGTCTTTTGCTTTGTACAATTCAGCGTAATGCCCTTTTATAACACTATGGTTCAACGTGTCTGTTACTTTGATGTTATTGGTGGCCGATGCAAAACTTTGGGTATTATCAAAATACAAACTATCGCCTTCAATGATTCGGGTGTCATAATCAATTTTGGCATTTTTCATGGCATAACCTATTTTGGTTTTGGTGTCATAAAAGCCTTTTTCGCAATAGGTTTTGCTTTCTTCTGTCACTATTGTTGAAGGTCCAAATAAATAGGCATGACCGGTATCTGAATAAAAATCGAAATAATTGGAATGGATGGTG
>CAXBNH010000240.1:0-4958 GCA_963976905.1 uncultured Algibacter sp. | reverse complement strand
GTTCGAGGTATTGTGAAACAATTCGCTAGATAATGTGCCTTGCGTTGCCAAAATACCAATAGCTTTTGTTTTAGAGTTTAAGGCTGCTGGTTTTATGGCAGGTTCAATCCCGATAAATGGCACGTCAAATTTTGCTCTTAGTTCCGTTATGGCATTGGTAGTGGCAGTATTACAGGCCACTACAATAATTTTACAGCCTTTGCCAAGTAAGTATTGGGTATTTTTTATGCTTAACTGTATGATGGTTTCTTTGTTCTTATGTCCGTAGGGCGCATTGGTACTATCCGCCAAATAGATGGTGTTTTCATTGGGCATGAGTGCGTGTATCTCTTTCCAAATGGAAGTGCCTCCAACACCAGAATCAAAAATGCCAATCGGGGATGCGTTCATAGTTTAACAAAAATAAAAAAGCTACTTAATTAAAAGTAGCTTTTTGAATTTATTGTTTCAGGATTTATTTAATTAAATGCCTAATTCTTTTTTTACATCGTCCAATAAATTTTTACCATCGGCTAAAATGGTAGCGCCTTGTGCGGTGTCAAGCACATAATCAAAACCTTGGGCTCTAGCCACTTTTAAAATAGCTGTTTTCGCTTTTTCTGTAATAGGCTTAAGTAAATCCATCTCTTTGGTTTGAAGGTCTTTTTGTGCCTGACCTTGAAACTGTTGGATGTTTTGTTGCATGCCTTGGATTTCTTGGCCTCTTTTAGCATTTTCCTCATCTGTTTTTGAAGGAGCTTCAGATTCGTATTGCGTTACTTTAGTTTGAAACTCTTTACCCATGTTTTGTAAATCTGTTTGATAGGTTTTACTAAGGGTTTCCAGTTGTGTTTGTGCCGCTTTCATTTCTGGCATGGCCGAAATTAATTCTTGGGTGTTTATATGGGCAACTTTACTTTGGGCTTGTGTAAAACTTACAGTTCCAATACATAATGCAGTTGCTAATAAAAGGGTTTTTAATTGTTTCATTTTTAAATAGTATTTGTGTTATTATTTGTTATTGTTTAGGCTGTCTTTAACCTGTTGTCTTTCTTCTAATATTTTTCGTTTTCTTTCTTCAAGTTCTTTTTGGCGTGCTTCTCGTTCTTGTAATTTTTTTTGTCTGTTTTCTTCTATAAGTTGCGCTCTTGTTTTTGTTTCGCTACTGTTGTCTGTTTCTTTTTCTGTTGTAGCTTCCTCTTCAGTTGGACTGGTTCTTTCTGCAAGTTTTTCTAGCCGTGCTTTTTCCCTGTCGGCTAATATTTGTTGGCGTTTGGCTTCTGCTTCAATTTTTCTGGCTTCACGGGCATCTAAAATCTCTTGTCTGCGGGCTTCTTCTGCTTTGGCACGCTCGTCTCTTTTATCTTCCAAAGCTTTTTCGCGCGCTTCCAGTTCTTCATTGATTTCTTCAGGAACAGTTTCTTCAGCTTCGGCTGCTTTGCGTTCAGATTTTGATGAAACCTGGGTGCGTTTTGATGCTCTGGTAATGCTTCTGATGATCTGTTCGCTCAAATCAAATTGTTTTGCTGAGTAGAGCATGGTAACATCAGATTTATCGAGGATGACATCATATTTTCTGCTATCTGCAATATCTTGAACGGCCGCAAAAATCTGATCTTGAATGGGCTGCATCAATTGCTTTTTCTGAATCATCAAATCGCCATTGGGGCCAAAACGCTTTTGTTGATAATCTAATATTTCCTTTTCTTCAAAATCAATATCTTCTTCACGTTCGTCAATAAGCTCTTTGGTCAAAAGCGGTTTTTCGTTGCTCAAATCTTTTCGTTTCTGAACAATTTCTGCTAATCTGGATTCAATTTCGCCTTTCCATTTTTGCACTTTGCCATCTAATTGTGATGTGGCCTCCTGATATTCGGGAACATTTTCTAATATATATTCTGTATCTATATAACCTAATCGAACCCCTTTTTGTGCATGCAACGATAAGCTAACCGTAAACATTAGTGTCAATAAAAAAAGAACGTTGGTTTTTATTTGTTTCATATTTTATAATTTATCTGCATAAATTCTAAAAACGACACCTAATTTAATTTTGAAATTTGTCACTTTTAAAAATTATAGTTTCAAAATTAACGAATTTTAATCTTAAAAATTTCAATTCCAGTTTCAAATATCCAAAGTGTTATTAGAAAATATCGTGCCAAAATAAATTTATGCTTAAAATTGTTGACCAATTATAAAGTGGGTTTCCCACCCATTCTTAGGTCCAGTATCTTCAATAGAGTCAAAACCATGGCCAAAGTCAATACCTAACAATCCAAAGGCAGGCATGAAAATACGTATACCAACACCGGCGGAACGTTTAATATTGAAAGGGTTGTAATCTCTAAAATTGTTATAAGATGCACCACCTTCTAAAAAGGTCAAGCCATAAATTTTTGCGGATGCTCCCAATGTAATGGGGTAGCGAAGCTCTAAAGAAAATTTATTGTAAATGGTGCCTCCATCTTGGGTTGATAAGGATTGGTTGGGGTAGCCTCGCAATGCCACAGCCTCCCTGCCATCAAGGCTGTAGGTGCCAAGACCGTCACCGCCCAAATAAAAACGCTCAAAAGGGATAACACCCCTGTCATTGTTGTAAGCGCCCAAGAAACCAAACTCAAAACTGGGTTTCAATACCAAGTTTTTAACAATCTCTGTGTACCAATCGCCCTTAAAACTAACTTTATAAAATTCTAACCATTTGTAACGTTCTTGATCTATTTCTCCAATTCTTGTTCGTGCATCAGCGGTTTGTTTCGCGGTTATGTTTGGGTCTGAACTGGCTAGTATAGCTTGGTTTTCATTTCTTTCATTAATTAAAGCACCATAATCTACACCGTTGACCAATGAATAGGGGAAAGAAAACTTTGCAGTAGCATTAAAATTTGAACCACCTGTAGGGAACACTGGGTCTATACGTGTGTTGTTCCTGCTTAGCCCTACGGTGTACGATAGGTTATTTGCATAACCATCACCAAAAGTGAACAGCCCGATGTTGTAGTTGTTTAAATCATAACGTTGGTAGCTTAATGCTTGCGATAAGGTAAAATAATCGTCAGGAACCGTCAACCTTTTGGCCAAACCAACGGTTATGCCCGTAATGTTGAAATTCCTGCTTTTATCGGCACGTCTTGTTATATAATCATATTGAAATTGTTTGGTTTGCGAGATGGACGTAGAGAATTGTACAGGTCTTTTGCCTCCCAACCAAGGTTCTGAAAATGAAAAACTGTAGGTTTGGTAAAAACGGCTTGCTTGCAAACGTAAAGCCAGTTTTTGACCATCGCCCATAGGGACAGGTTTGTAGGCTTCTCCGTTAAAAATATTTTTTATTGAAAAGTTGTTGAATGACAATCCAAGTGTTCCGATGAAACCACCACCACCATAACCACCTTGTAATTCTATTTGGCTGGAACCAGTTTCTTTAACAGAATATTCCATGTCTATAGTACCTTCGCTAGGGTTTGGGTTGTTGAAATTTGGAACTATTTCTTGAGCATCAAAAAAGCCTAGTTGACCAAATTCCCTGACGGTACGCATCACGTTGGCCTTGCTGTATAGTTGTCCAGGGCGTGTACGTATTTCGCGGTAAATAACGTGGTCGTTTGTTTTGTCGTTTCCAACTACTGTTACTGAGTTAAAGTAAGCTGGCTTGCCTTCAGAAATGCGGATTTCCATATCGATCACGTTGCCATCTGCGCTAACTTCTACTGGGTTTATGGTGGAAAACAAATAGCCGTTGTTTTGGTACAGATTGGTAATGTCATCAGCATCAGGTTTGCTGTCCGCAATACGCTTTTGTAGCAATACCCCATTGTAGGTGTCGCCTTCTCTAATACGTAACATGCGGTTTAATTGCTGGTCTGTGTAAACGGTGTTCCCGATAAACTTAATATCGCCAAACTTATAAAGTTCACCTTCTTCAAGATCAATATTTATAGAGATGGTTTTATCGCCATTCACAATAATACTATCAGACAACACTCGGGCATCTCTATAGCCGTTTTCTTTAAATTTATCTATCATACTGGATAGATCTGCTTGGTAAGCAGAATCAATGAATTTTGAGCGTTTTAAAATGCGTAATCGGTTTATTTTTTTAGTGCTTTTCATGCTTTTTCTAAGCACTTTATCACTTAAATTTGAATTGCCGTTGAATGTGATGTCTTTGATCTTGACTTTTTCGCCTTTATCGACAGCAACGACCATGTTCACTCTAGCGGTACTTATAGAGTCTTTAACGTCAATGGTATTGATGTTGACTTTGGTGTTGTAAAACCCATCTTTTTTATATTTTTTAATAAGATGGTTTTTGGTAGTAACCCTCAGGTTTTCGGTCACTTTAACGCCTCTGTTAAGTTTGTTGTCTTTAATAATGTCTTCAATTTTACCCTTTTTAACACCGGTGACTTTCACTTCATTAAGTTGCGGTAAATCTGAAAGTTTTATTTCTAGGTAAGCTGCGTCGCCTTCAGTTTTGATAAGGTATATTTCTATATCACTGAATAATTTGGAGCCCCAGAGTTTTTTTATGGCATTGCTGATGTCCTCTCCAGGAATCATGATTTCCGCCCCTTTTCTTAAGCCCGAGTATGCTACAATAGTTTCAGAGCCAAAAGTGGTATTTCCAGAAACGGTAATATCTGCTAAAGTATATTTTTTACCATCGCCATAGGCCGTATTTTGTGCTTGGAGATTTAAGCCGAATAGAAGTACTAAAGCAGCAATGGTGTGTTTAATATAAAATCTAAATGGTAATGATTTACCTAAGCTGTTCACTTGTTTTCCCAAATCGTCGTTCCCTTTTTTGATATTCGATAATAGCATTAAATAAATCTGTCTTTTTAAAGTCTGGCCAAAGCACGCTTGTAAAGTGCAGTTCGGCGTAGGCTATTTGCCAAAGTAAAAAGTTACTAATGCGCTGTTCGCCACTTGTTCTAATAAGCAAATCTACATCTGGTAAATTTTGCGTGTAA
>CAXBNH010000239.1:0-4959 GCA_963976905.1 uncultured Algibacter sp. | reverse complement strand
AAAAAATCGCTTTAGGAAACCAAAAACTAATGGCATCTGAAAATGCGTCTATTTCTGAAACACTTCAAAATAACATGAGTGAATTTCAGCAACAAGGCAAAACCGTTCCCATATTGTCCGTTAATGGTAAAGCGGTTGGTTTTGTAATTATTTCAGACAAAATAAAAGAAAGCAGTAAAAAAGCTATTGACAGCCTTCAATCCAAAGGCATTCAAATCATCATGCTTACTGGCGATAATAAAGCTACTGCAAAAGCCGTTGCTGAAATACTCCACATAAAACATTTTAAAGCGGAAGTGCTTCCCGAACAAAAGTTACAAGAAGTAGAAACACTTCAAAAACAAGGCAAAATTGTGGCCATGGCGGGCGATGGCATTAATGACGCCCCTGCTTTGGCAAAAAGCGATGTGGGCATTGCTATGGGAACAGGCACCGATGTTGCTATAGAAAGTGCAGCCATAACCTTAGTAAAAGGCGATTTGCACGGCATTGTAAAGGCTCATAATTTGAGCGAAAAAGTGATGAAAAACATCAAGCAAAACCTCTTTTTCGCACTTTTTTACAACAGTATCGGTGTGCCCGTTGCTGCAGGTATCCTGTATCCTTTTTTCGGCATTTTATTATCGCCCATGATTGCAGCTTTAGCAATGAGCTTTAGCTCCGTTTCTGTAATTTCAAATGCTTTAAGATTAAAAAACACCCAAATTGATTAAACAATGAAAACCATACTATATATACTATTAATGCTTCCTGTCCTGCTTTTTTCTCAAGAAAAAATCAGTGGCATGATTATGGAAGCCAATGATAAAAACGAACATATGGGCTTGCCCGGAGCCAACCTATATTGGTTGGGAACTACCGTTGGAACGGTTACTAATATCGATGGCATATTTGAGCTTTCATACAAAAAAGAATACAAAAAACTGATAATAAGCTACGTTGGTTTTAAAACCGACACCTTAACAATTAGCAATCCGTCAAAAATGGTGCATCATTCGCTAAAACCCACTAGCGAACTCGATGAAGTTACGGTAACTTCTAGAAAACAAGCCACTTCCAAATCGTATTTACAATCACAAAATACAATGACCGTGAGCAGTGATGAATTACTAAAAGCAGCCTGTTGCAACTTAGCGGAAAGTTTTGAGACCAACCCGTCCATTGATGTGAATTTTGCGGATGCGGTTACAGGAACAAAACAGATAAAAATGCTGGGGCTAAACAGTCCGTATATTTTAATTGCTACGGAAAACATCCCGTCCATTCGTGGGGCTTCACAGGCTTTCGGACTCAGTTTTATTCCTGGTACTTGGGTGGAAAGCATCCAAATTACCAAAGGTGCCGGTAGTGTGGTCAATGGTTATGAAAGTATTGCGGGGCAGATAAACACCGAACTTGTAAAACCGGCAATGGACAACAAATTGTTTGTGAATCTTTACGGCGCATCGAGTGAACGATTAGAGTTGAATACACATATTAACACTAAACTAAGTGAAAAATGGCATACAGGTTTATATATTCATGGTAACACTCATAATGGCGAACATGATGTAAATAACGATGGCTTTTTAGACATGCCAAAGTTTAATCAAATTAACTTAATGAACCGCTGGCAATATACCAATTCTGAAAAAGGCGTTTTAATTTTTATAAATCTGAAATTTTTAAATGATGAAAAACAATCTGGCGAGCTTGATTTCAACCCGAAAACGGATAAGTTGACAACTAACTATTGGGGTAGTGAAATTGATACGAAACGCTATGAAGTATCAGCAAAACTTGGGTACGTAAACCCAGAAGTGCCTTGGCAAAGTATCAGCTTTCAAACGGCTTTTAGTAGCCATGCCCAAGACTCTTATTTTGGATTGAGTCAATATAATATTACACAAAATAGTTTATACACCAATGCTATTTATAACTCCATCATCAGTGATTCTCGACACAAAATTAAAACAGGAATCAGTTATACCTATGACCATTATGATGAATTTTTAAACGCCCCCAATTTAGGAACCAATTACGAAAGAACCGAAACTTCGGTGGGTGCTTTTTTTGAATATAACTATGATAATTTAGATAAACTGAACCTGACCGCTGGCATACGCATTGACGAGCATAATCTATTGGGCACTTTTGTAACGCCCAGATTCCATATGCGCTATACACCTTGGGGAAAATCCGCATTAAGAGCGTCGTTTGGGCGCGGAAAACGTAGTGCCAATATTTTTGCTGAAAACCAAAATATATTTTCTACTTCAAGAATTATTAATATTCTCAACACCACAGGAAATATTTATGGCTTAGACCCTGAAATAGCTTGGAATTATGGCGTGTCTTATTTACAAGGTTTCAATCTTTTCAACAAAAAAGCAGACATCACTTTTGATTTTTACAAAACCGATTTTAAAAACCAAGTGGTGGTAGATTATGAAAATCCACAAGAAGTTAACTTTTATAATTTAGATGGAAAAAGCTATGCCAACAGCTTTCAAGTGGAAATGAATTACAATGTATTTGAACATTTCGATTTACGAACTGCCTACAAATATTACGACATCCAAACACAGTACAATTCTGGAAAATTATCAAAACCATTGATACCCACGCACCGATTTTTTGTCAATGCCTCTTATGAAATCAATAGTAAGAACAACGGCCAATGGAAATTTGACACCACCTTCAATTGGCTGGGTAAGCAGCGTTTTCCATCAACCACAGGAAACCCTTCAGCTTTTCAATTACCCGAAGAGACACCTACCGTTGCCACTCTAAATGCACAAGTGACCAAAGTGTTTTCTGAAAAATTTGAAGTATATTTAGGTGGTGAAAACATTACAAACGTAAGGCAAAATAATCCCATTTTAGGAGCCGATGACCCTTTTGGTTCAAATTTTGATACTACTTTTGTGTACGGCCCTATTTATGGAAGCATGTATTATGCGGGTTTAAGATTTAAAATTAAATAGCATCATTTCCGCAAAGACAGGAATTTTAAAACAAGAATAAAAAATTTAAAACAGCCACAAATACACGAATGTTTAAAATCATTAATTTGTGTATTCGTGGCAAAAAAAAAAAAAAAACAAAAAATGAAAAAAGAATCAATTATCGCAGTATTATTTATCACAACAGCAACCTTTTCCCAAAACAAAAACGCCAAGGCAACCATGGAAGTAGATGGCGTGTGCTTGATGTGCAAAAGCCGTATAGAAAAAGCCTGTTTTAAAACCAAAGGTGTTAAGTCTGCCATTTGGGATGTAAAGACCCATGAACTGAAATTGATTTATGATGCACGGAAAACCGATGCAAAAACCATCCAGAAAAGTGTTTTGGAAGCTGGGCATGACACCAAAGAATTAAAAGCTACCGACGAAGCTTATGCTCAAGTACACCCTTGTTGCAGATATCGTGATGAAGTAGTTAAAGATGAACACAATAATGAAGAAATCAACAAATCATAAAAACATTATTAAATCCATTTTAAAAATTTATGGAACAAAGATTAACCATTATTGGACTTGGTGTTGATGATTTAAAAATTTCCACTCAATTTTATGAAGAAAAATTTGGTTGGACTAAATTGCCAACAAGCAATGATAATATTACTTTTTTCCAACTAAATGGCATTCAATTATCTCTTTATCCACGTGAAAAATTGGCCGAAGATGCCACCGTTAATGCTGAAGGAAATGGATTTAAAACATTTTCTTTGGCATTCAACACAAGAAGCGAAAATGAAGTTGACAAGCTCATAAATTCTTTGGAATCTAAAGGTGTAAAAATTATTAAAAGACCTGAAAAAGTATTTTGGGGCGGATACAGCAGCTACATTGCAGACCCCGACAATAACCTTTGGGAAATTGCGTTTAACCCTTTCCTACCAATCGATGAAAATGGAAATTTTTAACAACCTAAATTTACTATGAAAAAATCAATAATCATTTTATTTTTAATCCCTTTATTTAACTTTTCCCAAGCCAATAAATTTTTTAGGCAAGGGATGAGAGCTATCGATTTGAAGGAACAAATAGATTTATTTTCCCAAGCCATTGAAGCGGATCCACAACATTTGGACGCTTATTTCCAGAGAGCTGTAGCAAAAGATAATATGGGTGATTTTAATGGTGCCATTTTAGATTATACCAAAGTTATTTTTTATGAACCCGGCGCAGATTCTTATTACAACCGAGGCAATTCAAAATACAAACTGAATGATTTTATGGGTGCCAGGGATGATTATGAAAAAGCACTGGAATTAGATCCCCAATTTTCAGAAGCCCGTTACAGTTTAGGTAGTGTAAAGTATGATTTACAAGATTACGAAGGCGCTATTGAAGATTTAACCATCATCATAAAAACATATCCTTATGGTGACAATGTGCTTCGCCAAAGGGCCTTTGCTTATTCTGCATTAAAAAAACCACTTGAAGCCCTACGTGATTTTACATTGGTAATAATGTCCAACCCAACTTCTGAAGCGTTTTATAATAGAGGAGCTGCTTATATGGACATCAATTATTATCAAAAAGCAAACACAGATTTTAAAACAGCCATTCAAATTGACAAAAACAATACCTTGGCTTATTTTTTTAAGGGGACTTCCCATTTTTTCTTAGGAGAGTATGAACAAGCACTTTCAGATTTCAATACCGCCATAAACTTTGATGCTTTAGATTATGATGCTGTTTTTGGATTGGCATTAACCTATTATAAAATGGGTGATTTAGAGAATGCCAAACTTCAATTTGAAAAAGCAAAACGCATTTTAAAAACAACTTCTTACAGCAAAGAAGACACAGCTCTTTTTAAAAACACCTATTGGTTTTTAAATCAAAATTATGCGTTTCAGGAAAATTATCAGGAGATTTCTAAGTTGTAAAATATTTTAGACTGCTTTACTTATAACCTGAGTTCGATTAATAAAAAGCAAGTTGATTCGTTTTAACCGTTTGATATTTT
>CAXBNH010000238.1:0-4960 GCA_963976905.1 uncultured Algibacter sp. | reverse complement strand
ATTTCTTCGTATTCTTTAAATTGGTCTGGGTTTATAAACTGTTTTACGGGCAAGTGTTTTTTGCTAGGCTGAAGGTATTGGCCAATAGTAACCACATCTACATCATGGGCCTTTAAATCGTGCAAGGTTTCAATAACCTCTTCGCGGGTTTCGCCTAAACCTAGCATAATACCAGATTTTGTTCGGCGTTGCCCTTGTTGTTTTAGGTATTTTAAAACGCCCATACTTCTATCGTATTGGGCTTGAATGCGTACTTCTCGGGTCAATCTTCGAACCGTTTCAATATTATGAGACACGACTTCTGGCGCTACATCTACAATTCTATCAATATGCTTTTCAATGCCTTGGAAATCGGGTATCAAGGTTTCAAGGGTGGTTTCAGGATTCATTCTGCGAACGGCTTTAATGGTTTCTGCCCACATAATGCTACCCATATCTTTTAAATCATCTCTGTCAACACTTGTTAAAACGGCATGTTTTATTTTCATGAGTTTTATGGAGCGTGCTACTTTTTCAGGCTCGTCCCAATCAACCGTTTCTGGTCGACCCGTTTTTACACCACAAAAGCCACAGGAACGGGTACAAACATTTCCTAAAATCATAAAGGTTGCTGTTCCTTCTCCCCAGCATTCTCCCACATTGGGGCAACTCCCAGAGGTACAAATGGTATTTAGTTTATATTTGTCAACCAAGCCTCTTAATTCGGTGTATTTTTTGCCTGTGGGCAATTTTACACGAAGCCATTTTGGTTTGGGTTGACGCTCTTCTGGCAATATATTAGATAGGGTTTCTGTATTCATCTTCATATAAAAATAGAGATGCAAAGATACAAAGTATTCTTTTAAAAGTGCCTTATAAAGTCGTGAGATACCAGATGCTGAACCCTATCAAAAATAAGATGCCCAACCAACTTAAAACATGTAGTGTTTTGGACGGCTGCCATGATTTTGGCGTGTGTTTACTGCAAATAAGTTTATAGTTGATAATGGCGAAAAAAGGTGCTGTTATAAAAGATAAAATAGTGGCGATTTTAATAAGCAATCCCATTTCTGAAGCTAAAAACAAAAAGATGGCAATGGTGCCGATAGCTAATAGCGCTATCCAAAAACTATAATTGAATTTCGATGATTTTTTAAACAATAATTGGGTGGTTTTTGCCATGGCTCTAGGCGATGCGTCCATGGTGGTCAATGTGGTGCTGAACATGGTTGTAAACGCTGCAATACCAATAATTATGTAAGCCCAATTGCCTAAGCTAGCGGTGTACATGTTTATTAATTGTCCGGAAAAAATGCCTGCGGAAGCACTAAATGTTTCGCCACTTTGAAACATGATTAAAGTACCTAGACTTAAAAAACCAACACCCAAAACAATCGTGCTTAAATAACCTACATTAAAATCAAACAAAGCCGATTTTGGTGTGTATTGTTTGGTGTCTTTGTTCTTTTCAATAGTCCAGAGCGATTGCCAAATAGAAACGTCCAAAGGTGCAGGCATCCATCCCATAAAAGCAATTAAAAAAGCGATTTCCAAACTGTTTTTAGGAAGTATTTGTTGAAATGACATGGGGTTGGCATGATTTGAAAATGCTATATAAACGGCTATAATGGTACTTATGGTAAGGGTAATGATGATGATTTTCATCAGCCTGTCCAGCAGTTTGTATTTCCCGAACATTAAGATGGCAATGCAAATCATTAAAATGATAACCGTCCAGGTTTTAAGACTGAAATAATCCCCAAAAAGGGTAGAGGCTAAGCCTGCGGTTACAATGGTTACTGCTGTTTGAATGGTAAACATGGTAGCCAAATTGATTGTGTAATAAATAGCGAGAACGCTATGACCCAATTTTTTATAACCATCCAGTAAACTTTCGCTAGTTGCGGCAGCATATCTTGGCCCAAATTGAAAAAACGGGTATTTGAAAATATTCACTAAAAGCAAGGCCCAAAGTAAGCCCATTCCGAAATCTGCACCGGCTCGGGTAGATTGCACCAAATGGGAAACGCCAATGGCAGCACCAGCAAATAATAAGCCTGGGCCGAAGTTTTTTAATGTTTTAATCATAACGATTTCGTTATAATATCTGCCAAAAGTTTTTTAGCTCGTAGCAATTTAACTTTCACGTTATTTATGGGTTCGTTCAGTTCTTTTGAAATTTCTTTATAGCTCAATTCTTGGAAATACCTTAAATTGATCATTTCTTGATAATGCGGTTTTAGCTTTTTGATATCCCGTAATAACTTGGCTAAATTTTGCTCGGTGATCAGTTCGTCTTCTGGGGAAGGCGATTCGTCCAAGACTTGATAGGCATAGCCGTCATCTTTAGAAATAATTTGGGAAATGGAATTTTTTTCTTTCCGAAGAATATCAATATGAATGTGTTTTGAAATGGTAATCAACCATGTTTTGAATTTGTATTCTTCGTTGAATGTATCAATTTTATCAAAAGCCCTAGAAAATGTTTGGATGGTAACATCTTCAGCATCATTTTCATTCTGAATGCGCTTTAATTGAAATCCATAAACAGCATCCCAAAAGGTATCCAATAAATAATTAAATGCTTTTTGGTCGTTCTGCTTGGCACGTTGGATGGCTTCGTTTATTTCCAATAGTCGGGTTTTGCAATTAAATTCTTTATAAAGATAGTTAAATGCGTGGCAATTAAAAACACCTCTAAAAACGGAATTAAAAATAATAGGTCTTTTTCTCCCAATTTTTTTGCTGAAATACCTATGATGATATATTGTATAATAATTTTAATGAATAGCAATGCAAGTACGATCACCCAATGATGTAATGTAATGAGCAGTACAAACGCTAAACCCCAAAAAAGAAATTGAAAAATATAAAGCAATGCCAATAACACTTTATGTTTTTGTTTATAATGTTTTGCGGTGGAAATGTGACGTCTTTTTTGTTTTATCCAGTCGCTAAAACTGTTTTTTGGGAGCGATTCTGTAAAACTATTTTCTGAAATACAAACAGCGGTATTGTTTTTGGTGGCCACCTGGTTTACAAATAAATCATCGTCACCAGAACGTACTTTTATATGGTTTATAAAGCCGTTCGCTTTAAAAAAGGTGTCTTTTGTATAGGCCAAGTTTCTGCCAACGCCCATATAAGGCATGTCAAATTTTGCAAATGTAAAATATTGGATGGCTGTTATTACGGTTTCAAAACGTATGAGTTTGTTTAAAAAGGATTTGTTGGTTTTAGTATATTTTCCATAACCCAAAACAACAGATTTTTTGTTGTTGAAAAGTGAAGACATTTCAGTAATCCAATGTTTGGAAACAGGTTTGCAGTCGGCATCTGTAAATAAAAGATGCTCGTTTTTTGAGGCTTTGATGCCAAGCGTTAGAGCATATTTTTTGTTCCCCCAAAAAGCTTCGTTATTTTTAACATCAACAATTTTAATGTTGCTGTTTTTGCTGGCAAAGGCTTCCATGACTTCCAATGTGTCATCACATGAGGCATCATTGATGAGTACAATCTCGAAATTTGGATAATCTTGCCCGATAATAGAAGGTAGAAAATTCTTTAAATTTTCAGCTTCATTTTTAGCACAAATAATAACAGAAACAGGAATGTTTATTGTGGTTTCTTTTTTCTGTTTAAAAAAAGCAAACCTTCCGAAGAAAAATAGATAAAGCACTAATTGAAAAAAAACTACAACAGCAAATGTGTAGCAAACAAAGTCAAGAAATATCATAAATAGCTATGAATGCTGAGGTTCATTGCAATCTTTAAACTGGTCTGGTGTTTTTCCGCAGAAACCGCATGATTCGCCTTCTTTGTTTAGCATTGGGTTTTGACTGGCACAAGTACCAGCAAATTTACCATCTTTTTTTGCCCAGATTTTGATGGCGATTCCAGCGACTCCCAAACCTAATAAAACGATTGTAATTAAAAGAAGTTTCATGTCTTATATTTTATGCAAAGATATGAATTTTGATAATAAATTTAAAGTTGGATGAAAAAGATATGCTAGTGACGTAATTAATTTTTAGGTGTCTAATAAGCAATTATTTGTATATTTAATTATCTAACCATTTAAATTTTTAATTTATGAAAAAACTATTTGCAGAATTTTTGGGAACCTTTTGGCTGGTTTTTGGTGGTTGCGGAAGTGCTATTTTTGCAGCGGGCTATCCAGAATTGGGTATTGGCTTTGCAGGGGTCGCCTTGGCTTTTGGTCTTACTGTGCTGACTATGGCTTATGCTGTAGGCCATGTGTCTGGAGCGCATTTCAATCCAGCTGTTACATTGGGGTTGTGGGCTGGAGGAAAATTTGAAGCCAAAAATATATTGGGCTATATTGTGGCTCAAGTTATTGGCGGTATAGCGGCAGCTGGCGTATTGTATGCCATTATTTCTGGCAAGTCTGATTTTGTTGATATTGGCAGTTTTGCAGCCAATGGTTATGGCGAATTGTCTCCTGGAGGGTATAGTATGGTATCTGTTTTGATTGCAGAATTTGTTCTTACTATGTTTTTCCTGTTGGTTATTTTAGGAAGTACGTATCCTAAAGCGCCCAAGGGGTTTGCGGGAATTGCCATTGGTTTGGCGTTGACGTTGATACACTTAATCAGCATTCCTATTTCTAACACGTCTGTAAATCCTGCGCGTTCTACAAGTCAAGCATTATTTGCAGGTGGTGAGTTTACCGCGCAACTATGGTTGTTTTGGTTGGCGCCTATTGCAGGTGCTATTGTTGCGGGTTTTATCCATAAAGCTTTGTTTGATATGGAATAAGAACCGTTTTGCAATATAAAAACAGCCCTGCTTTTTAAAAAGCAGGGCTGCTTTGTTTGCGCTAATTAATCAATTGTGTTACGCTTTTTTTACTGAAAATTAATTTCAGCAACAGTATTTTGTACAGAGGCTACGGTGTTACCGCCTTTTGGTTCGATAGTTATGTTAAATCCACGCGCATGTTCTGTGTAAGGTATGGCTC
>CAXBNH010000237.1:0-4966 GCA_963976905.1 uncultured Algibacter sp. | reverse complement strand
GTCTTTTAAGCTCTAAAGTAGCATCAGGTATTGGTTTTTCTGGCTTAGGGAATGTAGTTGATTTGGCAGCCCTGCGCCATTTGTAGATTCTTTGTACTTCTATGCCCAGTTCATCCGCTAATTCCTTTATGATATCTCACTGGTAACTTAACCGAGCCGCTTATTCTTTTAACTCTGGACTGTAATATCGTTTTTCATGCTTCTAAGATATTTGTTTTGTAACAAACGGTCTTAAATTTTATGTCCGAGTAAAAGTAACAACTCCAATATCGCTTGCCGAATTCTTTCAACGCAAAAATTAAAGCCTTTATAGCACAGTTCAGGGGCGTCAGGAACGTAGAATTCTTCCTGTTTAAATTAACAAATACTTTTGCCTAAAACCAAAATCCCACAAATTTTGGACTTGATCCCTTATAAACCTATCTAGAATAATTAGGAGATTCATTAGTAATGGTAACATCATGGGGGTGGCTTTCATTAATACCACTAGATGTGATTTTTACAAACTGTCCAGTTTCTTTTAACGTCTCAATATCTTTTGCTCCACAATAGCCCATACCTGCACGTAATCCACCTATAAACTGATGAATACTTTCAAACAATTCACCTTTATATGGTACACGTCCCACGATACCTTCTGGCACTAATTTTTTAATATCGTCTTCAACATCTTGAAAATAACGATCTTTACTACCATGTTTCATGGCTTCCACAGACCCCATACCACGATACGACTTAAATTTTCGTCCTTCATAAATAATGGTTTCTCCAGGAGATTCTTTTGTACCTGCTAAAAGCGACCCCAGCATCACAGTATCTGCTCCCGCTGCAATAGCTTTAGGAATATCCCCTGTATAACGAATACCGCCATCTGCAATCACTGGAACACCGCTGCCTTTTAATGCTGCAGCGACTTCTAAAACTGCTGAAAATTGAGGAAAACCAACGCCAGCAACCACACGTGTAGTACAAATAGACCCTGGACCAATCCCTACTTTAACCGCATCGGCTCCCGCTTCCACTAAATATTTAGCGGCAGCTCCTGTAGCAATATTTCCTACAACAACTTCCAATTCTGGAAATTTAGCTTTTATATCTTTCAAAACACTTACCACACCTTTGGTATGTCCGTGCGCTGTATCAATCACAATCGCATCAACCCCTGCATTTACCAAAGCTTCTGCCCTTTCAACCGCATCGCCTGTAACACCAATAGCAGCAGCGACACGCAAACGCCCGTATTGATCTTTATTGGCATTTGGTTTTTGGCTCAGTTTTGTAATATCCCTAAAAGTGATTAAACCTGATAATTTATAAGCTTCATCAACAATCAGCAATTTTTCAATTTTATGCTCTTGAAGAATGAGTTCTGCATCTTTTAAAGAGGTACCTACAGATGCCGTTACCAAGTTTTCACTGGTCATGACTTCTGTAATAGACCTTTTGGAATCGTGTTCAAAACGCAAATCACGATTGGTTACGATGCCCTTTAACGTACCCTGTTCATCAACAATAGGAATTCCTCCAATACTATACTCCGCCATATACTGCTTAGCGTCTTTAACCTTGGCGGTGAGTGGCAAAGTTACAGGATCGATAATCATACCACTTTCAGCACGCTTTACCTTTCGCACTTTTAGAGCCTGCGCTTCAATGGTCATATTTTTATGTAGCACACCAATACCGCCTTCTTGCGCCATGGCAATGGCCATTTTGCTTTCAGTAACCGTATCCATAGCTGCCGAAATAATAGGCACATTTATGGTAATGTTGCGCGTAAATTTTGTTTGGATATTAACCTCTCTGGGAAGTACTTCTGAAAATGCTGGTACTAAAAGGACGTCGTCGTAGGTTAATCCTTCTCCTACTATTTTGTTTTGATGTGAAGTCATGATGCAATTACGTTATAATTGCATGCAAATATACAACTTATTTAAGATATAATAATATTATTTATAAGCGTTTTCACAATAAGGTTTGAGAACCTCCACGGCATACAAATAGCGATCTTCAGCATTTGAGAGAATGCCTTTAAAGGCTATGGCCTTTGGTACAACCAAACTGTACAGGAATTTTCTTTTGGCAATACGTTCCAAGGTTTTTAAATTTTTAGTGTCCATCGTTATATAAACACTATCAAGCCATTGGCATTGTTCTTTATGCAAAATGGTTTTATCCCATGCCACAGCTTTATCGTCTTTTAAAATGGTATCAGAATCTAATAGCTCATTTAATTCATTAAACGCATTATTAAACACCAATGCATTGCCTGTTACAGCATAGCTTTTAATGGTTTTTTTTATAAAAACATGATAGGGGAATACCTCCATTAAATGCATTTTTTTTGAAATGAAATATGCCATTTTTACCCAAACCACTTCGTGTCCCTTTTTCTCCAAAGTTTCAAAAAGCCATTTATAGAAATCCCTTCGCTGTGAAATATTTGTGTATTCTTGGGGTAAATCATTTTGAAGATTGAATGCGTTGGCTCGCTGCCAAACCACCGTATTTTGTAATCTATCTGACTTTAACCAATCTGAAGGCAAAAGTGTTTCATTTTTGGTTTCACTTTGATATAACTCCAATCTTTTCCATTCTTTAGCAGAAATTGTGGTGCTTAAAGCTAACATACAGTAAAAAAGCATCCATCGTAACATGGATTAAAAATACGAGAAATTATGAATAATCAATTTTCAATTCTGAAATAAATCACCGTCTTCTCATACCTCCACCAAAACCACCGCTTCGTCCTGACCTGTCTCCACCTCTTTGATTCATGCGCTGTCCTGCAAAACTTCCGAATTTATAAGTAAAATTCAACATAAAATATTGTTCCAAAATATTATTTTCCACATCTTGAATGTACGTTTCCGTAACAGACCTTCTATAGCCATTGTTTTTACCTAGAATATCATAACCTACCAATGTTAATGTGGCTTTATTGTCCCATAACTCTACGCCCAATCCGGCATTCCAAAATATAGCATCACCATCAAAAGCATCTCCCACCCTACTGTTGTAGCGATAGGAAACCTTATTGGATAGAAACACATTTTTTATAAAGAAAACAGAAGCATCAAAATCCACATTTTGCACAAAATAATCGTTATCGTTAAAAGCATCAGTATCAAAAACACTTGTATTTGTTGTATAACTGTAGGCTGCACTTAAATCCAGCTTATTGTCATACGAATATTTAAAAGAAAAGGATGGTCTTATAGTAGTTGTTTTAGCAGTAAACGTAATCGCATTTTGAATGGAAAAAGTGTTTTTATATGATCCATTGATACGCGCATTGATGTTGATGTTTGTCTTTTTATTGTAAAAAGATTTTGAAACAGCCGCATTTCCAGATAGAGAATAATCACCATTGAGGTTGGTATAAGTGGTATATTTATTCAAATCGTCATCGGTAATGGTGGAGTTGATGATTTTATCATTCACAAATTGCGCTCTGGCATTTCCAGTAATATTGATATTATGAAACGCCAAATTGTTTTGGTATTCAAAATTTACATTATGGCTTATCTCTGGTTTCAAAAAGGGGTTACCAACTCGAATGTGCGTAATATTACTAACATCTTCAACAGGTTGTAATTGATTTACTGAAGGCAAATCCACATTTTGATTATAGTTTAACGAAATATTTTTATAACCATTTTTGTCACGATACCTCACTCTTGCAGAATACGTTGTATAATCAAAATCGGCTTTAAAATTACGGGCTTCCACCAATTGGTCTTCATAATTTCTATAGGTATTTGTATGAGCGCCTTCAATTTCAAAACGAAAATCATGATACTCATAACGCAACCTTAAAGCGGGCTTAATGGTGGTGGTAATGTATTTGCTGTCTGAACTCAACACGTCATTAAAATCATCATAATCATTGGTGTTTGCATCAAAATCATAAATATATTTTTCATTATCTTGAGAACGGATACTAGCATTATATCTAGGAATTATCCTGAAATTTGGAAGCAATTCTTTGCTCCATAAAGCATTTAAACTGATATTGCTACTGCTATTATCGGTATTGCTTATTTGGTCTTGAACGATGGTTTCATTCCTATTATAAAGGATATTTTCTGAATATTTTTTGCTATCGGAACTCCCTTTACTAAAATCCGTGCCCAATTCCACATTCAAATAATCACGGCCTTTACCTACAATAGGCGTAACGCTAAAATTATTATTGATTTGATAATTTGAAGACATGGACTCATTTTTTGAATAATAATCACTTATCAAATCCCCATCAATAGACTCTGAGGTTTTATCTGTTACAGAACCCGAATCCGTATTGGACGTGTTAAAATCGGTTTCGTTGGATAACTGTACTTTGTTTCTGGACGCGCTGTTTTTAGGATTGATAATAAATTTTAAATCCGCTCCTGCCCGATGGCTTTCAGAATCATTAAAACTACTGGTTTCTGTATCTGTAATATAATTTCTGTTGGGCAAAAAATTCTCTCTGTGGCTTATTTGATTGTTATCGGTGTTTTGCGAACTGTACCTATAATTACCATTCATTCGGGTTTCATTCCACCTACCTTTGGAAAAATTGGCCCCCACAAAATCAGATTCTATATAACCGTTACTGGTATCGGTATCTGGCAAGGCATTAAATCCTCTAGATGCATTGATATTGTTGGTTCCCGAAATAAGCCCCAATTGTTTGCCATCTATCAACTGAAAAATATTGGCGTTGGCTTGGTATTTATCGTCTGTGCCATAACCTACTTTTACATCGCCAAAAGAAGCCCTGTTTTTGCCTTTTTTAATTTTCAGGTTTATTTCCTTTGTTCCAGAATCAGATTCTTCACCTGTAAACTTCTGTATATTGCTTTTATAATCCGTAACCTGAACTTTACTAATTACATTACTTGGCAGGTTTTTCAAGGCAATATCGCCTTTTTTCTCTCCAAAAAACCGCATACCATCTACGTTGATGGCCTCTACATCT
>CAXBNH010000236.1:0-4996 GCA_963976905.1 uncultured Algibacter sp. | reverse complement strand
AAAACGGCTTTTATCACATTTATAGGTCCGAAAAAATTGGTTTCAAAATTATTTTTAATCTCAGCGTCTGGAATTTCTTCAATAGGACCTGTGATGCCAGCGCCCGCATTGTTTATCAAAACATCCAATCTATCTTCTTTTTCGATGATTGTTTTTACCGTACTTTCAATAGTAGAAACATCTTTTACATCCAACGCCAATATGGGGAATTTGCTGTTTTTATAATTTTCGGGATTTCTGCTAGTGCCATAAACCTTAAACCCTTTTTCGGTTAAAAATTCGCCTATGGATTTACCGATTCCTGAAGAACCGCCAGTTATTAAAACAACTTTATGCATGATTTTTGAATGAAAAATTAAAATGTAAAATTAACAATGATATCCTTTTTAAAGGATATAAAATTGAAAAGATTTGAAAATTGATTTACACTTTTGAAGGAAGAGATTTCCTCCTTCGTGGGAATAAAAAAAGGCAAGCTACCTACATCACACCGCTACGACCATTTACCTTTGCTGCGTTCCCGCCCTGGAGGATTCAACAGGAGCTGGTTGTGTAGGACTTGCCAAGTGCAAAGATACAATCTTTTAAAATTTACGCAATGATTTTTTAAACTGATTTTAAATAAATATCTTGCTTAAAATTTAAAACATCCATGAAAATATTCAAAGTTCTCACAATCATAATTTTAAGCTGTGCCATAATTTCATGCGGCTCCAATGCCAACCAGAAAAAAAATGATTTTAGCATAACAACCAATGCTGAAAAAGGTGATATTTCTATTGATAAGACCTTAAAGCTTTCCTTGGAAAACAAAAAAAAACACACGATTGATTCTGTTTCCTATACATTGGATGGTAAAAAAATCAATACAACTTCAGAATTGAAAGCTGTAAAACTTGGTAAGCAAACTATTGAAGCTACTGTATATTTCAATAATGAAAAACAAACAGTATCCACTACCATTACTATTTTAAACGACGAAACCCCGAAAATATATAATTATAATGTCATTAATGAATATCCGCACGATATTACGTCTTACACACAGGGCATCGAGTTTTATAATGACACGCTTTACGAAAGCACGGGGCAATACAAAGAATCAAAACTTAGAAAAATAGATTATAAAACTGGACAGGTTATTAAAAACATTGATTTGGCCGATGAGTATTTTGGAGAAGGATTGACTATACTGAAAAACAAAATATACCAACTCACATGGAAAGAAGGCACAGGCTTTGTTTATGATGTGACTACTTTTGAAAAATTAAACAGTTTTAAGTACGGAAACAGCAAAGAAGGTTGGGGCTTGTGCAATGATGAAAGCGTGATATATAAGAGCGATGGTACTGAAAAGATCTGGCTCTTAAATCCTGAAACATTGGTTGAACAAAATAATATTCAAGTGTACACAAATAAAGGAAAAATTATAGGTATCAATGAAATGGAATGGATTGACGGTAAAATTTATGCCAACCGTTACCAAAAAGATGGTGTTGCTATTATCAATCCAAAAAACGGAGCCGTTATTGGTGTTATTGACTTCTCCCCGCTTAAAAAATTGGTAACACAACACGAAACTCTAGACGTTTTAAATGGTATTGCCTACAACCCAGAAACCAAAACCATTTTTGTAACTGGGAAACGTTGGGATAAACTGTTTGAGGTGGAGATTGAGGAAGAATAAAAATTATTATTAAATGTCAAGATTAAAAAATTGAATCAGAATAAAAAAAATAAAATGGATTGGATATTGCCTCTAATAGCTGGAATATTTATTTTATTTGGTACAGGATTAGGATTTTATATTACCTATAAGTCCAATAGCCAATCTAATGAAAAACAACAAAAGATTGAAAGTCTTAATTTGGAAATCAGTGAAGCTACCAAAACGAATCAAATATTAAGTCAACAAATATTAGATATTACAAATAATCTGAAAGGTATAAGCGGGGAAATTCAACAGTTAGCAGAAAAAAATATTGACTTAACCGATAAGGGTTTGTCGCTTACAGAAAAATCAATTGAACTTTCTGAAATAATACAAAACATTCAAACTGGTGGAGATAGCTATCCAGAAGTGTCATTCGTTAGCTATAAAAATAATGATGAATACGACCTATTATTAATTAATAGAGGTCAGTACATTATTAGAAATGCAAGTGTTAGAATTACAGACTATCAAAAACGCCATGAATTAATGAAAATACATAAAGACGCTATAGGCAATAATGATGTATGGGATAAAATAGTTAACCCAACAATTACAGAATATAAAGTAGGGAATATATTACCTAATGTTGCACATAAATTCCATAAAATCAAAGTTGAATCAAACACACTTAATTTAACAATAACTATTTTTTCTGAAAGCGGTGTTTTTACTCAAAAAAATAAATGGATAGAGATTGGAGGAATTATAGAAACTTACACTAATATTAAAGATAGAGACTCTAACACTCTTTATGAAAAATGTTCTCAAGGTTTTCCTAGAAAGGATGATGGCACACCTAATCTTAATGTACCATATTAAAAGAGGTAAAAAAATTAATAATAATAAAACCATTTTTGTAACTGGGAAACGTTGGGATAAATTGTTTGAGGTGGAGATTATTGAGTAATAATAGTATATAATTAAGCTTTTATTTTAGGACTAATTTGTAGTAAATATTACCATAAAAAGCGGTTTATAGAGTATCTTTGTAATCTACTTAAAAATCTATTTTTATGGATAATTTAGATGCCGCTAGACTGCAAATGGCATTTACACTTATTTTTCACATTGTGTTTGCTTGTATTGGTATGGTCATGCCCTTTTTTATGGTGGTTGCTCACAAAAAATGGCTTAACACAAAAAACCCTATTTATTTAAAACTAACAAAATCATGGCAAAAAGGAGTTGCCATATTTTTTGTTACTGGTGCTGTTTCTGGTACGGCTCTTTCTTTTGAATTGGGTTTATTATGGCCAGAATTCATGAAACACGCAGGCCCTATCATTGGCATGCCTTTTTCTTTAGAAGGAGCTGCTTTTTTTGTTGAAGCCATTGCTTTAGGGTTTTATTTATATGGCTGGAACAAACTACCTGAAAAATTCCATTGGTTTACTGGTATTATCGTAGGTGTTTCTGGCGTGGCTTCTGGCATATTAGTAGTTTCTGCCAACGGATGGATGAATGCGCCTTCGGGGTTTGATTATATCGATGGTAAATTCTTGAATATCGACCCTGTTAAAGCCTTATTTAACCCTGCGTGGTTTACACAAGCACTTCACATGACGCTCGCCGCATTTGCAGCTACGGGATTTGCCGTAGCAGGTATCCATGCTTTTCAAGTTTATAAAAAACGTCAAATAGAACTTCATAAAAAAGCTTTTAAAATAGCCATCACATTTGGGGCAGTTGCAGCAATTTTACAACCCATAAGTGGCGATATTTCAGCAAAAGACATCGCTAAAAGACAACCTGCGAAATTAGCCGCTATGGAAGCGCATTATGAAACATCAAAAGGTGCTCCTTTATATATTGGTGGTATTATTGATAATAAAAAACAGACCGTTTCTTATAAAATTGAAATTCCAAAAGCATTATCATTTTTAGCTTTCGGAGATTTTAATGCAGAAGTAAAAGGACTTAATGATTTCCCTGAAGATGTTCGCCCAAATGTTGCTATTGTGCATTATGCGTTTCAAATTATGGTAGGCATTGGCACCTTACTTTTATTGGTTGGCATACTATTTTTTATCAGTTTGAAAAAGAAACAATGGTGGCATCACCATCGGTTTTGGTTATTATTTACTTTGCTTGCTCCTATGGGCTTTATCGCACTTGAAGCAGGCTGGATCGTCACCGAAGTTGGCAGGCAACCATGGATCATCCACAACATTATGAAAACCAAGGATGCCGTTACCCCTATGCCTGGCATGATTTACAGCTTTTATATGTATGTTACTTTGTACACGACACTTACCATTGCTGTGAGTTGGCTTATGATGCGTCAAATAAAATCACTTAACAATTCAAAACTAGTTTAATATGTTATACGTTGTCTTATTCTTTTTGATGGTGTCGCTATTACTTTATGTCGTTCTAGCTGGTGCTGATTTTGGAGCTGGTATTGTTGAATTGTTTTCTTCAAAAAAGAACCAACAAATCACTAAAAAAACCGTGTATGAGGTTATGGGCCCCGTTTGGGAAGCCAACCATATTTGGATCATCATACTGGTGGTTATTTTATGGGTTGGATTTCCTGATTTTTACAACGTACTTGTTGTGTATTTGCACATACCTTTAACGTTAGTACTTTTAGGAATTACACTAAGAGGTGTTGCCTTTGTTTTTAGGCATTATGATGCATATAAAGACAAGTCTCAAATTTTATACGATTCGATGTTTAGAATATCCAGTTTAATAACCCCTATTTTTTTAGGGATGACCGCAGGTGCCATGCTATCTGGCCAGTTACTGATTACGGAACAGTATGAAGATTTCACTTTTAAACAACTATTTATGAGCCCATGGCTCAATGGATTTTCAATATTAGTGGGCTGTTTTTTTGCTGCTTTATGCGCTTTTTTAGCATCCATATTATTAATAGGCGAAGCAAAAGGAACAGACAGACATATTTATGTAAAAAAATCTCGAAATGCCACCATAGCCGTTATCGCTATTGGCTTTGTTGTTTTAAGCTATTGCTTGAGTATTGTTGAATTTCATCATTCCATACTATCTGCCATTTTAATTTTACCTTTGCTGAGAAGCATCAAAAACGCCCAAAAAGTTGTAAGCAGATTTTTAGCAGGCTTGCAGGTGGTTTTAATTTTTATAGCAGCATTGGTAACACATTTTCCGTATTTAATCATAGCTTCCAACACCGAAATAAACCTATTGGAAACCGCCTCTACTGAAAAAGTAATCAGTGTACTGGGCATTTCATTGATTATTGGAGGTCTTGTTATTTTGCCCGGGCTGTTCCATCTTTTCAAATCATTTAAAATG
>CAXBNH010000235.1:0-5061 GCA_963976905.1 uncultured Algibacter sp. | reverse complement strand
TGTCATCAAGCATAGAACTGTAGGTGTTCCTAGCGTTTCTAATGGCTTGCCCTTGTGTATTGATGGCAGCCATGCGTTGTTGATGGCCTGCATTGCTTTGTTGTAAAAGTTGTGCGTAATATTGGTTGTTGGCTTGTATCCATTGGGGGTTTACTTGAAAGTTTACCAAGGCATTTATGTAATCTTTTTTGGCTTGTTCATAAGCACTTTTTGGCGCTTCCATCGCATTTATGGTGTAGCCCCAATCTAAACCGCCCAAGGCTGTATATTGATTGATGAAATATCTGATAACCCCCATAGATTTGTTCCCCTTGCCATCTTGCCACTCAGTAACCACGCATTGATATTGCTTGTTTTCTGGAGTAGATTTGAACAAAGCGCTATCAAACCGTTTGTCAAAATTGGCGAGTTGGGGCAACGGAAATTGACCAACATATTGAATGCCTTTAGATTGTAAAAAAGGTTTTAAATCCTCTTGAATAAATCTTTCAATGCTTTTAGGAGGCTTCACATTACTGCCACCTTGTTGTGCATAATAATTTTGTTGTTGGTTGTTTGAAAAATAAAATGAATTGAATTGTTCGCCATAAACCTTTATGCCGTTTGGGCCTTCAAAAACAATATTTTCTTTGTTTTTATTCGCTTCTTTCCAAGATTCCGGAATAGGCATCACGCCAAAGGGCATCCCAAATTGTTTGCTTTTTATTCGGTAGCCTTTGGTTCTTTCAGCATTGGAATTTATGTGGTTGGAAACCTGTTGCTGATTTTGGTCTCCGGAACCGTCATTTTCAAAATACGTTTCTGATTCATAATCGTAACCAAAATCGGAATATTTAGGGTTTTTTGATTCTCCACAGGAAAAAAAGAAAGCCATTGGTAAAACAAAAAATAGATGTGAAGTTTTCATAATATTCAAAAGTTATTGGTTTATATACATACATCGAAACAGAAAAGAAATGTCATCATTTTAAAATAAAACATGCACGTTCTATTATGTTTTTAAATAGAAACTGTGCATGTTTTTGACTAACTCAAAATATTCTTTTTTATAGAATTATCTGCTTTGATCTTACCAGAAAAAATATCCTACAGATAGCATGAACACACTATTTTTAATGCTTTCACTAGAGTCTTCAGAAATGTTTGACACCCCTAAATTATAACGCGCTGATAGGTTGATGCCATTATCAAGTTTGTAGCCAGCACCGATGCCAAATGCTAAATCGATGCTTTTAAAATATTCTTTTATGTCTTGTTTTTGGGCACTGCTTGCTGTACTTGCAGAGGATGCTTTGGTGTTTGATGCTTTGGCTGCTGTCTCTACATTGCCACCACCAGTATTAGGTGCAGGTGAATCATCTGTTTTAATATTAGCAGATAGCAAATAGCCTATTTGCGGGCCGGCTTCAATGCTCAATTTATCGGTTACGTAATATTTGCCAATTACAGGCAGGGCTATGTAATTTAATATACCAACCGCATCATTATCTTTCACTTTATAGCCTTGTGAGGAAAACAAAAGTTCGGGCTGTACATAAAACTCTGCGGAAACGGGTATCTCTGCCATGCCACCAATATGGAATGAAGGCCTCATTGATACATCCACATCATCCCCAGTAATCGAGGCTAAATTTAATCCTGTTTTGGCACCGATTTTTATCTCTTGCGCATTAATGGTACATACCATGCTTAAAATTAATAAGGTTGTTAGATATACTTTTTTCATTTTTTTTCATTTTTAGATTAATTTGATTTTTTACTTGCTACTAGCTGTTTTCAGCTTTTTGTGTTTTTGTTTTTTCTTTGTTTTACATGGCTTTTGGTTTTATGGTTAATTTTTTAAATTTCTCTAAACTTATTTCTACTACATCGAAACAGATTGAAAATGTCATCATCAATCCGTACATTTATTTTATTTTTGCATACATGAACAAACCACTTACGGAACAAGAACTTCATAATTTGGCCATGAACCATGTAGGCAAAGACCTAGAACAGCGTGGTTTTGAATTTATAGCCATAAACAGCAAGCTTAAAAAACATCCGCAATTTGTGTGCATGGATAAAACCAAGCAATATTATTTTGTGATTGTACGTGCTGTTATTTTACCGGAAAACCCAAATAATTATGATGTGGTTTGGATGGAATCTTTTAAAAAACATGCTAGGGAAAATGATGCCAAAGTATTGTATGCAGGTGTAGGCCTTGGTAGTATTAAAAATGAAAAGACGCCTATTTATTTGAATGAAGAATATTTGTTGGAGTACAATGGCATTCAGGTTTTGGAAACAAACTTAAATTAGATTATAGAATAAAAAAGATGATAGGCCACATAAAAAAGACTTTCCAAAAACCGATTTGGATTTTTTTAGTTTTTATTTTAATTGTTTCCTGCAAAAAAGAGCGCACAAAAAACACCTTACTTACTGGTGATATTTTTGGTACGTATTACAGGGTGACTTATGATTCTGAAATTGATTTTCAAAGAGCATTTGATAGCCTTTTTTATGTCATCAATAAATCGATGTCCACTTATCAAACCAATTCAGATATTTCTAAATTGAATAGAAATGAAACCCAGACTGTGGACACCCATTTTATAAATGTTTTTGAAACTTCAAAAGAAATCTACAAAACAACCGAAGGCGCTTTTGATCCCACCATAGGACTTGTTGTAAATGCTTGGGATTTTGGTCCTGAAGGAAGAATAGAGCATATCAATAATGATAAAATTGATAGTTTGATGCAGTTTGTCGGGTTAGATAAGGTAAGCAGGGAAGGAAATATCATTTCAAAACCCAAAGGGGCTTTTATAGATTTTAATGCTATTGCAAAAGGTTATGCTGTGGATGTTATTGGTAACTATCTTAAATCGAAAAACATACATAATTATTTGGTAGATATTGGTGGCGAGATTCTTGCCAAAGGCATTAATAATGAAAAAGAAAAGCCATGGAAAGTGGGGGTTGAAAATCCAAATTTTGACGGTACGCAATCCATTAATAAAGTGATAGCACTTACAGGTGAAGCCATGGCAACCTCTGGCACTTACAGAAAGTTTAAAACCGATGAAAACGGGAACAGATACGCCCACATCATCGATACAAAAACGGGTTACCCTAGCAAAACCAATTTGCTCAGTATTTCGGTCATTGCTGAAAATTGTATGGTCGCAGATGCTTATGCTACAGCGTTTAAAGCGATGGGCATTGAAAATGTGCAGGCTTTTTTAGAAAAGCATCCCGAACTTAAAGTGTTCTTGATTTTTGAAAATGATAAAAAAGAACTGGAAACACTTTCATTAAACGGGTTTCCTGAACATTGACTTGTTATTGCGGGTTAAATTTAAAACCACTTTTAGATTTTTTTCCTTTAATGATATACGTATTGCGATCGGTTTGTGATTTATAAACTTTCAAATCATCAATATGTTCTTGATGTCTGTAAGCGTGGTCAAAAACAGGCTTTCTTAAATAAAACAAATCTTTAGCGTTAATATCCAAACTATCCTTTTCATATGGCTGTCCATTAGCATCAAACGTTTTATAGCTGCCTGGTACATACGTTTTGTCAATGTTCCTAAACTTGTCAATAGTATCATGTATCCAGTAATTCACTCGCTTTAATATTAGGTAATGGATCAGTTTGGTTTTAGAGTGATGAAGAAACGTAAAGAGTTGTAAAAAAACGCTTTTTTTATTAGAAAATTATAATCCATATTGGCCCATTGCCGTTTATAAGCAAAATCGCCATGCCCCATATCAAACAGGTCTATTTTGTTTTTTATGCACCAATCAACTTTTTTGTAGTAGTTTATATGTCCCAGACCAAATTTAGCATAATCCAAGTCATAGGACGATATGTAACTGAACATGATATTATCATAGATAAAGTTTAAAGAGATTTCAATGGGCTGGCCATTACTAAAAATAACAAAAAGAGAGGCCGTTTTTTTATTGATGCCATTAAAAGCCAAATCCATGTAATGATCCCATTGTCTTAAAATGGTGTTTCTGCCACTTCTTTGCTTGAACCTATTTTCTATCATGTTATAAAGTTTGCCCATTAGCAAATCACAATCTGCTTTACTAATATGGCCATAAAACATGTTGTATTTTATATTGAAACAAGATTCCAGTCTTTTAACAGATCGTGTTACGACTTTTCTTAATTTTGGACTACATTGTGTTTTTAAATAATCATCTATATTGTTGAAACCCTTGGTTAGGTTAACGGCAAGTCCCGGTTTGTGGGTCGATTTTTTTGAATAAAGCCCTTTTTTTAATTCAAGGTTTAAATAGTTAGGAATCAGATTTAAAACAATGATTTTTGAAGCTAATTTATCATTATTCGAGTTTTTGGTTTCAGATAGAACTGTATTGTTAAATGAGATTTTTTTACAAATAGATGGTACATGTTGCTTTTCATAAAACGAGAAATAAAAATTTGTCTCATCAATGAAATGATGTTTCAATTTCATAAAACAAAAATTAAGAAGGTTGTATATTTATTAGGATTCTCACAATGCCACAAAAATATAGTATTATTTGTAACAAATGGGAATAACTTCCCCTTTTGCCAAACAATATCTTGTGATATCAGCTTCTGAAAACGATGACGTGTAATCCACTTCCTTAACTTTAAAACCAATATTTCTGAGTTTTTCAAAATAATCACGACCGTAAATGCGAACATGATCATATTGCCCAAAGATTTTAGCACGTTCTTTTTTGTCGGTAATCGAATTATCTTCAAAGGTTTTTTCTCTGTTTAAATCTTGCGGAATTTGAAATATGCCCGTGCCACCAACTTTCAAAATGCGGTAGAGTTCTTGCATGGCTTTGGTGTCGTCAGGTATGTGTTCCAGAACATGATTACAGAGTATAACATCAAAGGAATCATTTTCAAAAGGTAAGTTGCAAATATCGGCCTTTACATCGGCTAAGGGCGAATTTAGGTCTGTAGTTATGTAATCCAGATTTTTCATGTTTCTAAAACGTTTGTAAAACGCTTGTTCTGGTGCAAAATGCAAGACTTTCAATTGTGTTGAAAAGAAATCA
>CAXBNH010000234.1:0-5078 GCA_963976905.1 uncultured Algibacter sp. | reverse complement strand
CTTTAGAACTCACATGAATGTCATGGCCTTCAAAATAGTTGGCTATTTTTTGCCTGTAAGTTTCAGAACCTTCAGATTTTGAATAAGACAAAATCTCAATGTCATTTTCCTTAACGGCCTTTAATGCCGCTTCGGGTGTTTTAATATCTGGTTGCCCAATGTTTAAATAATAGATATTTTTACCATTTTTAGCAGCTTGTTCTGCAAATGGAACTAATTTACGTATAGGCGATTGGGGCATCTGTTCCCCCTTTTTTGATATTGTTGGCATTAAAAAAAATTTGAGGTGCAAAGTTGAGAAAATTATCTTAAAGTTTTTTTAAAAATGCGCGATAAATAAAAAAGGAGCTATAAAGATTTATAAATTGATGTAGAATCGGTTAGTTGCTTGGTTTTCTAGAAACTATCAATGTTTTTTTAAAACACTTAACTAAAGGGATATTTTAAGCGAAATAACGAGTTGCGATAAAACGTGTTTTTTAATATATAGATGTTTTTTCTTTTTGAATTAGAAAACACTTTAGATGAATGCATCAAAAAACCCAAGATAATTTTTAATTATCTTGGGTTTTTATAAAATTATAAAGTACTATTACTTATTGCTGTACAATACTTTTGTCTTTTTTCTCCAATACGCTTTCTTTACTAGAATCTACTACCAAACCTTTAATTTTTAAAGCTACCGTTGGTGTTTCAGCATTTGAAATGACGGTAATGGTTTTTCTAATAGGATTGACTCTATTGGTGTCATATTTAACTTCAATTTCTCCAGTTTTCCCTGGTAAAATTGGGTCTTCAGGCTTTTTAGGAATGGTACAGCCACAGCTAGAGGTTACTTTAGAAATAATTAGAGGCTCATTACCTGTATTGGTAAATTCAAAAACTCTAACACCATCGGCGCCTTTTTCAATAGTTCCGTAATCTACAGTATCTGTTTTAAATTCAATTTTTGCTTGAGCATTGATTGAAAAACTTATCAATCCGATAAATAAAATTGTAATTAATTGTTTCATGTCTTTTGTTTTATTGTTGTTGTGTAATGTTTTTAAAATGAATCACTTAGTGTGCTATGTTAGTGTGGATTTTGTGTTTTCATACGTTCAAAATTCGCTGTAAACATACTTACTTTTTATATTATCTGCAAAAATATTAGCTATAAAGCATACATGTTAACATATTAAATTTCGATAAAAGTACATATAACTTCATTCTGGTTTAGTTTAAAAACTGTTAAAATAAGCGATATTCATTTTTGTCAAACTTTCACAGAAAAAGAAATATAAGTACTTTTGCAAATCAATATTCAAAAACTATTCCAAAGTATGCAAATGCCTTCAAAATATGATGCTAGTCAGGTAGAAAACAAGTGGTACGATTACTGGATGGAACACAAATATTTTCATTCCACACCAGATGATAGAGAGCCATATACCATCGCTATTCCGCCACCAAATGTAACGGGTGTACTGCACATGGGGCACATGCTTAATAATACCATTCAAGATGTATTGATTCGTCGTGCACGGTTGTTGGGCAAAAATGCTTGTTGGGTGCCTGGTACGGATCACGCATCTATAGCTACGGAAGCCAAAGTTGTGGCAAAATTGAAAGAACAAGGTATTGATAAAAACACTTTAACACGTGAAGAGTTTTTAAAACATGCTTGGGATTGGACACATGAATACGGCGGGGTTATTTTAGAGCAATTAAAAAAACTAGGCTGTTCTTGTGATTGGGATAGAACGAAGTTTACGATGGATGACGAGATGTCTGAAGCCGTAATTAAAGTATTTGTTGATTTGTACAACAAAGGCCTAATATACCGTGGTTACCGTATGGTGAATTGGGATCCGGAAGCTAAAACCACCTTGTCTGATGAAGAAGTGATTTATGAGGAAAAACAAGGCAATCTTTATTATTTAAAATATAAAATAAAAGGGAGTGAGAATGCTTTAACGATAGCAACAACACGTCCTGAAACCATTTTTGGAGATACCGCTATTTGTATAAACCCCAATGATGAGCGTTTCACGCATTTAAAAGGAAAACAAGCCATTGTACCTATTTGCGGTCGCGTAATTCCTATTATAGAAGATGATTATGTGGATATGGAATTTGGTACAGGTTGCCTAAAAGTTACGCCTGCACATGATGAAAACGATAAAAATTTAGGCGATAAGCATAAGCTTCAGGTGGTTGATATTTTCAATGAAGATGCCAGTTTAAATAGTTTCGGAATGCATTATGAAGGCAAAGATCGCTTTGTAGTTAGAAAGGAAATCACTAAAGAATTGGAAGACCAAGGGTTTTTGGTCAAAACCGAAACCCGTATCAATAAAGTAGGAACATCTGAAAGAACCAAAGCTGTGATTGAACCACGATTGAGCGATCAATGGTTTTTGAAAATGGAAGAACTTGCACAACCAGCCATCAAAGCGGTTTTGGGCGAGGATTCTGAAATAAAGTTATTTCCTAAGAAATTTGAAAACACCTACCGCCATTGGATGGAAAACATCCGCGATTGGAATATTTCCCGCCAGTTATTATGGGGACAACAAATTCCAGCTTACTATTATGGCGATGGAAAAGAAGATTTTGTTGTAGCTGAAAGCATTCAAGAAGCAGTTGAACTAGCCAATAAGAAACGGAATGTCACGCTGAGCGCAGTCAAAGCGCCTTTAACAAAAGAGGATTTAACCCAAGATAAAGATGCCTTAGATACTTGGTTCTCATCGTGGTTATGGCCCATGAGCGTATTCGATGGTATAAGAAATCCAGAAAACGACGATATAAAATACTACTACCCAACCAACGATTTGGTTACAGGTCCCGATATTCTCTTCTTTTGGGTCGCCCGTATGATTATTGCGGGTTATGAATATAAGGATGAAAAGCCTTTTAATAATGTCTATCTAACAGGTTTGGTGCGTGATAAGCAGCGCCGAAAAATGAGCAAGAGTTTAGGGAATTCGCCCGATGCTTTAAAATTGATTGAGGAATATAGTGCCGATGGTGTTCGTGTGGGCTTACTGTTGAGTTCTGCCGCAGGAAACGATTTGATGTTTGATGAAGCACTTTGCCAACAAGGGAAAGGCTTTGGAAACAAAATATGGAATGCCTACCGTTTGGTTGATGGTTGGGACATTGACCAAAATATTCCACAGCCCAATTCAAGTAAAATAGCTGTTGAATGGTACGTATCGAAGTTCCAAAAGGCATTATTGGAGATTGAAGATCATTTCAGTAAATACCGTTTGAGTGACGCGTTAATGGCCATTTATAAATTGATTTATGATGATTTCTGTGGCTGGTTATTGGAAATGGTAAAACCAGCTTATCAGCAACCAATTGATGCTATAACTTACCGAGCTATTATTGCCATTTTTGAAAATAATTTGAAAATAGTACATCCGTTTATGCCCTTTTTAACGGAAGATATTTGGCATTATATAGCAGAAAGAACGCCAGATGAAGCGTTGATAGTTGCCAAATGGCCCGAAACAAAACCTATAAATGAAACGCTAATAGCTGAATTTGAATTTGCTTCCGAAGTGATTACGGGCATCAGGAATATCAGAAAACAAAAGAACATTGCTTTTAAAGATGCCATTGGTTTTTCTGTGATCAACAACGAAAAAACAAACACAACCTTTGATACCATTATTAGTAAATTGGGTCATTTAGAAAGCATGGATTATGTTTCTGAAACTATTGAAGGGGCTTTAACCTTTAGAGTGAAATCCAACGAATACTTTGTGCCGATGGCTGGAAGCATTGATGTGGAAGCTGAAATTAAAAAACTGACCGAAGAGTTGAGTTATACCGAAGGCTTTTTAAAATCCGTACAAAAGAAACTCTCAAATGAGCGTTTTGTAGCTGGTGCACCCGAACAAGTGATAACAAATGAACGCAATAAAGAAGCGGATGCCTTGGCAAAAATAGAAACCTTGAAAACGAGTTTGGCTAGTTTGGTTTGATTTTTTAGTTAATAGTCATTGTCTTGGAATGCTCAACAGAAAAGCATTTGCTTTGTTTTAAATAGAAACGTTAAGGCTGGTTTAATTTGAATTTTAGTGAAATTAATAATATTTTTTCTTCAACCAAAACGAAACCCTAACCAATAAGATCAATGCTGGCACTTCCACCAAAGGCCCAATAACGCCTGCAAAGGCTTGTCCAGAATTCAGTCCGAAAACCGCAATGGCAACCGCAATTGCCAATTCAAAATTATTGCCTGCTGCTGTAAATGCAACAGCTGCGGTTTTGTCATATTCAGCACCCATGGCTTTGGTAAAGAAAAAGCCAATGATGAACATGACAGCAAAATAAATAAGTAGCGGTACGGCAATAATCAAAACGTCCATAGGAATTTCAACAATCAATTCGCCTTTTAATGAAAACATGACCACAATTGTAAACAGAAGTGCTATCAATGTCATTGGGGAAATTGTAGGAATGAATGTGTTTGTGTACCAAGTTTCGCCTTTGAGTTTCACTAAAATGAGTCGGCTTAAAATGCCCATTACAAATGGAATTCCCAAATAAATAGCCACACTTTCTGCAATGGTTACGATTGAAATATCAACAATGGCGCCCTCAAAACCAAAATAAGGCGGAAGAACGGTTATAAAAATCCACGCATAAAAAGAGTATGCAAAAACTTGAAAAATACTGTTCAACGCCACCAAACCAGCACCATATTCGCTACTGCCTTCCGCAAGGTCGTTCCAGACCAAAACCATGGCGATACAACGCGCCAAACCAATTAAAATCAATCCGACCATATATTCGGGATACTCCCGTAAAAATGTGATGGCCAAAACAAACATTAGAACGGGACCGATTATCCAATTAAGAATTAATGAAATAGAAAGGATTTTTGTGTTTTTGAAAACTTTTGGCAAGAGTGAATAATTGACTTTTGCCAAAGGTGGATACATCATTAAAATCAAACCAATGGCAATGGGAATGTTGGTTGTTCCGCTATTGAATTTGTTTATAATATTGGGGAAAGTAGGTATAAAATAGCTAAGCCCTACACCAATGGCCATGGCGACGAATATCCAAAATGTTAGGTT
>CAXBNH010000233.1:0-5091 GCA_963976905.1 uncultured Algibacter sp. | reverse complement strand
TTTGGGTCTAATCTGAAAACCAAAGCCACCGTTTTTAACGGTGGTTCTTTACTTTGAATTTTGTGTGCAAATAAGATTTAGAATAATTGAATTTTGTTGCTATCTCATCCAAAGTAAAATTCTTTTCTAAATGCTTTAGCAAAAAGTCTTTTATCAAATCAACCAAGGTATCGCTATGGTGTGAATTTTCAGTCGATCCAAAATCATAATAAATAAAGGAACTTATAAAGTTTAAGCTTAAAAGATTGGCATACTCTATCTGGTTTTCTAGATAATTACTATTAAATAAGTTAAATATTTTTTCAAATAGTTCGATTTTCCCAACAGAAAAAGGGACATTTTTGTAATTATTGATATGGGTTGCTATGTATCTGTCATAAAGTTCTGGCGCAAGGCTTCCATTGAAATGAAACCAGTAAATGCTCCAGGGGTCTATTTCATCTGCCTTGTACTCATGTCTTGTGTTTTTGGGTATGATGAAAAATTGATTAGGGGCAATTACAGTCTTGATGTTGTTTAAGTATATTTCCCCTTTTCCTTTGGTGCAGTAAATAAAAATATATTGATTGGCACCTTTTTTCTCAAGCGGTAATGGTGGTTTGCCATAGGGTAATAGCCTAAATCACTTATATAAAAATTGCGGGTTATTGGGTTGGCCCTGATAACGCTTATAATTGATTTTGGTAAGGCAATCATTTTTTGGCCTAAAAACCCTTCTTTTAGAGTGGTATTATCCATTTTGTAATATTTAGTATCTGTTGTTTGTTGCTATCTGCATATTTAGTTTTGATTGAATCACTATTGCTAACCATGTTTTTTAGTTAGGGTATAGGCACTTTTTTAATTAAAATATGGTTAAATGTAAAAATTGTATCTTAATTAATTTCTGATTTTTTTACTGTTTTTAAATTAAAAAATTGTCTATGTTTATTTTTTTAAGCTTGATACGTTATAAAAGTTAAGTTTTTTAATTTTTTATACGCCTTTATGTAAAATGATAATTCTTTTATCATGTCAACTTCATTAAAAGTGATATAATCCATGTTTACCGTTTTTACGTCTATTTTTTGAAAGACTTATAATTCTAAATTTGTAGATGCTAAAAGACTTTTGCTAATCTATGTATCCAGATAATAAAAAATGAAAATACTTAAAACCAATATAATGCATGTTTTTAGCCTAGCTATAACATTATTTTTTATAAACTATAATACAAATGCGCAATCTATTAAAGTAGAAATCAATAAAAACAAGACATTTCAAACCATAGATGGTTTTGGGGCTTCCGATGCTTGGCGTTGCCAATTTGTTGGTAAAAACTGGCCAGATGCTAAAAGAGAACGAATTGCCGAACTTCTATTTAGTAAAGAACTTGATAGTGATGGCAACCCAAAAGGGATTGGGCTCTCATTATGGCGTTTCTACATAGGAGCAGGCACTACAGAACAAGGCGAAGCTTCCGATATTAAAAATGAATGGCGGCGTGCAGAGTCTTTTGTAGATGCCCAAGGCCATTATGATTGGAGCAAACAAAAAGGACAACAATGGTTTTTGGAAAAAGCAAAATCTTATGGGGTTGATAAGTTTTTGGCGTTTTCAATTTCGGCACCTGTGCAATGGACCAAAAACGGAAAAGGCTATAATGGCGATAATAAAGATGGAGAAATAAATTTGAAGCCTGAACATTTTGATGATTACGCCCAGTTTATGGTGGGGTTTTTAAAACATTTTAAATCTGAAGGCATCAATTTTGATTATTTAAGTCCTATAAACGAACCACAATGGAATTGGGAAAAAACCTCGCAAGAAGGTACACCAGCAACCAATGATAATATTTTAAAACTTACAAAGCTGCTCAATAGCGGTATTGAAAAAAACAAGCTATCAACAAAAATAGTTTTGTCAGAAGCTGCGGATTTACGTTGGTTGTATTCCAACCATGGCAAGCCAGAGCGTGGTGACCAAATCGATTATTTTTTCATCAAAATAAATCCATTAAAAATTTAGAAAACACCATTTCTGGTCATAGTTATTTTACCACATGGCCTGTGGATAGTTTAATTGCGATTAGGCAAAAACTTAATAAAAAGCTAGCTGAACATCCAAATCTTGATTACTGGCAAAGTGAATTCTGCATTCTTGAGAAAAACGCCGATATAATCGGTGGTGGCAAAAGGGATTTAGGTATGGATACGGCACTCTACGTGGCATGGGTAATGCATGCAGATTTAACCTTGGCAAATGCCAGTTCTTGGCAATGGTGGACTGCCGTGACCAGAGCTGATTTTAAAGACGGACTTATTTGTATAGACACAGGTAATGAAAATGACCTATATAACCAAGAAACATTAAAAAATGATGGTGTTTTTCACGATTCAAAACTGTTATGGGCATTGGGTAATTATTCCAGATTTGTAACACCTGAGATGAAACGTATTGAAGTTAAATTAAGTGATAATAAAACGCTTAATGAACAATATAAAGATGTAATGATTTCGGCTTACAAAAATGAAAAAACTTCAGAAATCGTTCTTGTTGCTATAAATTATAGTAATGAAGATAAAAAGATGGACCTTTCAGGATATACAATAAATAAGATGTATGTCACTTCAAAAGATAAAAATTTAGAAGCTACTTCGGTAACCAACAAAACGGTAACTTTAGAAGCAAGATCGGTAAGTACATTAATAGGACATTTAAAAAAGTAAAAAAATGAAATTAAAAATTAGTGATTTGTTCAAGTTAGTTTGTTGTTTTTGCGTTGCTTCCATTTTTTTGAGTGGCTGTAAAAGCAAAGAAAAAGCCCCAAAAGAAGTTGTTAAAAAGCCAAACATCGTTTTTATTTTAGCGGATGATTATGGAATACATGACTTGAGCTATACAGGTAGTAAGTATTATGAAACCCCAAACATAGACCGTATTGCAAAGGAAGGTGTAGAATTCACCCAAGGCTATGCGGCATGTCAAGTATGTAGCCCATCACGAGTGAGTATTATGACGGGGCAATTTACTGCACGTCATGGTGTTACGGATTGGATTGGTGCCGCATCTGGAGAGCAATGGACCAAAAGGCACAACGATAAAGTAGCCCCTGCGGCATATGAACATGCCTTAAAAACAGAAGACATCACATTGGCCGAAGCTATGAAAGCAGGCGGCTATAAAACTTTTTTTGCTGGAAAATGGCACATGGGCGATGATCCTGTAAATCCTGAAAATAACGGATTTGATGTCAATAAAGGAGGCTGGGAAGTAGGGAGTCCTAAAGGTGGGTATTATGCACCTTGGGAGAACCCAAAATTAGATTATAAATACGAAGGGGAAAATCTTACCATGCGATTGGCGCAAGAAACAGCAAATTTTATTACAGAAAACAAAGACCAACCGTTTTTTGCATACTTATCTTTTTATGCGGTTCACGGACCTATTGAGACCACCCAAGAAAAATGGAATAAATATAGAAACAAAGCCGATGCCCAAGGTATTGAAGATTCTGGATTTGAAATGGAACGCGTCCTGCCTATTCGTGTGAAACAAGATAATCCTGTGTATGCTGGTTTGGTTGAAAGTATGGATGATGCTGTGGGTTTGGTAATAGATAAGTTAAAAGAACTTGGTTTAGATGAAAATACCATTGTGGTTTTCACATCAGATAATGGTGGTGTGGCAAGCGGCGATGCCTTTTCAACATCAAATCTACCATTAAGAGGTGGCAAAGGCTATCAATGGGAAGGTGGCATCAGAGAGCCTTATTTTATAAAAGTACCATCCATGAAAAATGCACCAAAGAAAATCGATTATCCAGTTTCTGGGATTGATTTTTATCCAACACTATTGGATTTGGCAGGTTTAGATGGTAAACCAACACAAAAAATAGATGGTGTGAGTTTAGTACCATTATTAAAAGGAGAAACCTTAGACAATAGATCCTTGTTTTGGCATTATCCTCATTACGGAAATCAAGGTGGCGAGCCTTCAAGTATCATAAGAAAAGAAAACTGGAAACTCATCCATTACTATGAAGATGGTCGGGATGAACTTTATAATTTAGTGAATGACCCAAGTGAACAAAAAGATGTTGCTAAAGACAATGCAGAAGTAGCTAAAAAATTAAGAAACGAATTGGATGCCTTTTTGGTGGAGACTAATGCTAATATGCCTGAAATGAATCCAGATTTTGATGCTGCTAAAGCTGAAAAGCAATACGAAAACAGAAAAACCAAAATGCTTCAAGGCTTAGAAAAACAACGTAAAGATTTCTTGGATAAAGATTTTCAGCCTAATGAAGATTGGTGGAACAGCAGTTTAACAAAAGACTAAATTTTTTAGAAAAACATCTTTCAATACAAATCAATCAAAGTCGTTCAAAATAAGCAAGTAAATAGGTTCTCCCCTTTTTTAAGGGGAGGTGTTTGAGCCGAATTGATTTCGGTATGTCGTTCCAATAGTTATCGGGAGGTGGAGGGGTAAGGTAGTAGTTATTTTGACAGTAAAATATTTTTGATAGATACTAAACAAACCAATATAGAAATTATGCAAAACACAAAATTCAATTTTACCTATTTACTTTTTTTAGCCTTGGTATCTGCCATGGGCGGTTTCCTGTTTGGTTATGACTGGGTGGTAATAGGAGGCACAAAACCATTTTACGAACTTTATTTTGATATTAATGCGCTTCCTACTTTGCAAGGCTGGGCCATGAGTAGCGCCTTGATAGGCTGTATTCTTGGGGCCGTGATTTCAGGTATGGTCGCAGACCGTTTTGGTAGAAAAATACCGTTGATTTTTTCAGCAGTTTTATTCAGTTTGTCTGCTTTCGGAACGGGTTATGCTGATAATTTTACGCCATTTATTATATACCGGTTAATTGGAGGTTTAGGTATTGGTTTGGCATCAACTTTATCGCCCATGTACATTGCCGAAATCGCTCCCGCAAAATACAAAGGCCAGTTTGTGGACATTAACCAATTGACCATTGTTATTGGCATATTGGCAGCACAGATTGTCAATTATTTTATTGCAGAATCTATTCCTGATACCACTGGAATTACTACATTAGACTGGACATTAGATTGCGAGATTTAGAGTTAC
>CAXBNH010000232.1:0-5166 GCA_963976905.1 uncultured Algibacter sp. | reverse complement strand
TTCCATTACCGAAACGCAAGAGTTGGTTGTTCCTAAATCAATTCCAATTATTTTACTCATAATATTTATACTTTATTGTTGAATGTTCATTTTTAAATTCGATTTGTATAAGTCAATCATTATGCCAATTGGAAGATACTGACACGATGTCACATTTTTTTTGAGTCGCAGTTTTTAGGCAAATATTTTGGCGCATCCCAAAAGGGTCGCGCTTTCACTACTCGCTCCCTCCAACGTCGGGGATCTCAAACATTTAGCCTGTGCTGAGCATAGTCGAAGTGTTCAATCCCTTGCGCACTAGCTCGTAGCAACTGTAACAAAATATAAAATGTTTTTCCATTCTCGGCACTTTGCGCCTTAGCGCGAAAATCAACTTACTTTGAAAAATCGATTTAAAACTCCATCAATAACAGCCGAAATATCCTCAGAAAAACGATATTTATAAATGACATAACCATAAAAAGCCGTCAATAAAATTGATTTTAAAGCGATATTTATTAAAGAATGAAATGGAAAGTCCCAGAAGTAAAATACTATCATACAGAATATAATAAGCAACACTGTTTTTAAAGTATAAGAAGTAAAAGGCATCATTCTAAAAGCATAATACACAAACAATAATTTTGACATATTATAAATAAATATAGCTATAAAAGTGGCCAAAGCGGCACCGTTAGCGCCATACATGGGTATAAAAACCATGTTTAAAACAGCTGTCATGATAACCAAAACAACTCCCAATAATAAAATGATTCTGTAATAGTTACTGTTAAAAAGAATATCGTTATTATTTCCCAACAAATTATTCGTAAGTTCTGAAACGCCAATCAATATCACAATAAACAATCCTGTGCTATATTTTTCAGGAAGCAAGACGTAGAGTTCATGGATATTCAAAACAATCAACAAAAAAATAAAACCGCCAATGATGAAAAGTGTCAAAGAGCTGCGTTTATATAATGTATCAAGTTCAACCTTATTTTTATCATTTAAAAGTTCTGCCGTCAACGGGCTTGTTATTTGTTGCATGGCACGAGAAGGCACACCAATGACCGATGCCATATAAATAGCCACACCGTAATAGGCCACTTCTTCAATAGCAACATAAAAGCCTAGCATAAATTTATCAATCTCCAATATAATACCCGCAACAGAACCTGCAATGATAATGAGCGAGGTGTATTTTAAAACCGCTCGTATTTCTGGAAACTTAGCAAACTTAATAACGGGTTGCCGCAAACTAAAGGCATACAGTTTCATAACAATAACCCGAACTAAATAAACACCCACAATACTATGAACCAATTGATGTGGCGTTAAATAGCCTAAATACAAACCAATCAATAAAATGGTGGTACAAATCCTATGAAACAATTCTTTCATAAAGTTCCCAAAAACACTTTGCAATTGCACCCTGCTCCAGGCATAAAATACTTCAAAATAAGCAAATGCTATGGCAGATATATAAATAAGCCAAACGTAATCTTTGATGATTGGGTTTTTAATTGACAACGCGTTGCTTATAAAATCAAAAGCCAGATATCCAATAAGTCCAAATGGGATGATAATGACCAAAGGCAGGAACAACATCAGTGTTAAAAAACTGTTTTGTGATTGCCGCGTTTTGTAATTGGAGTAATATTTAATAATGGTATTTTGAGTGCCAAATGCCATTAAGGGCATCATAATATATGCTGTTGAAAAAATAAATGTAATGAGCCCAAAATAAGCATCACTCAAAAAATTGGTAAACAAAAACAGGACATTTATAGCGCCCACTACAATCCCCAAATAATTGGCTATGGTGTTTTTAATGGATTGTGATAAAACAACGCCCATTACAATAATTTTGATAAGGATTCCGTGAGTGCTTTTCTACTATATCTCTGTAATCCAATAGGCTGCGACTGTAAATTATTATTTTGAAATACTTTATAATGATTCAATAGCGTTGATTTTAAATTATTATAATCATTATAATAAAAATAATGTCCCGTATTGGTTTCTTTAATAATGGTTTCTACATCAGACCCCTCTGGCCCAATGCCGATTATCGGCCGGTTTGAAACCATGTATTCAAATAATTTTCCTGGAATGATACACTTGGTGGTTTCAGAATCAATTTCAATCAATAATAATACTTGTGATTTTCTTTGAAACTGAATCGCTTCTTTATGTGATACATAATCTATTTTATTCAAAAAAGTACTCAAACCGTGATTTTCAATGGATTTCAAAACATCTTCACTCACAGCACCTACCAAATTAAGTTGTAAATCTTTTGAAAATTCTTGATTTTCTTGAACCAAATCACTTAAAATTTTCCATAATATTTCAGGATTCCTTTTGGAAAGTAACGAGCCAATATGTGCCAATGAAAATTTAGTATCTAACGTTGTATTTTCAACAGACTCTCTATCGTAACCATTGGTAATCACTGAAATCGGCTTTTGTGTTATCTTACTGAACTCCGTTTTTGTTACATGGCTTGTCACAATAATTTTATCCGCCGTATTCAACACAGAAGCCTCTAGTGCTTTATGTTTATTTTGTGCCCTATTTGTAAGTTTTAATTGTTTGTGGTAGCCAATAGTAGTCCATGGATCACGAAAATCTGCCAACCATTTCACACCCAGTTTGTCTTTTAATTGCAAACCGATAAGATGTAAACTATGGGGTGGTCCTGTGGTAATAATGGTTTCAATACCTTCTTTTTGAATGTATTCTGAAAGGTATGCAAACGAAGGTTTTACCCATCCCACTCGCGCATCAGGGATAAAAAAATTACCTCGGATAAAAAGCATCGCTTTTTCTAAAAAAGATTGCTTTTTGTTTTCAGAAATAATGCCTTTGCTAATGGTTTTTGATTTTTGTTTTGAAAAGAAACTGGCCAGTTTGTATGGTTCCTTTATAGGTTGTTTTAAAATGGTTAATGATTTTGAAACTTCTGTGGACAAACTTTCATCAATCAACGGATAATTGGGATTTTCAGGTATATAAACAACAGGTTCAATATTAAAATCGGGCAAGTACTTTACAAATTTAAGCCAACGCTGTACACCTGGACCTCCTGCTGGTGGCCAATAATAAGTGATAATGAGTACTTTTTTCCTTGCCATTTTTGTCATTCCCTCAAAGGAGGGCATCTGTTGCTAAACTATTAAACATTTAATGAAATTATAAAATGTCCGTTTGAGCGCAGTAGAAAACCTCATATTATAGATTATTAAAGCATTTCGCCTGCGCTGAATGTGACAATAATATTTCAATGAGCTCTCTTTTACTTCTTCCGAAACTCATAAAACAATCCTCCTATCAACAAAATCCCAAATATAATAGAACTTCCCAAAGCAATGCTACTGCCTGTTTGCACAACAGTTGGCTCGAATTTAAATTCTACCGTGTGTTTTCCTGCAGGGATTTCCATGCCCCGCAAAATATAATTCACTTCAATGTGGTCTTTCTTTTCGCCATCTACATAAGCATTCCAACCATGTGGATAATAAATTTCAGAAAAAACCACAAAACCATCATTTTGATTGTTTGTACTGTATTTTATATAATTTGGCTTGTATTCCAAAACTTTAATGTCTGCTAAAGAATCTGTTTTAAACATTTTCTGTTCCGCAACCCTTGTCACAGCAACGGTTTTATTATTCAAACTATCCAATGCCATGATTTCTTGATTAGCATTTTCAACCTGCTTCAAGGTTTCAACAAACCAAGCATTGCCATTGGCCTCTTCATTTTTATAAGGAAAAATTTTCCCTTCTTCATCTTGAGCAATAAGATATTTGGTGTTGAGCATATTAAGCACGTTCATATTGTTTTTGGCAATATAAAAATCAAAAACCTCGCTATAACTCTTTAATTCCGCTGCATTATAACCATTCAATGAATTGTGGAAATACGATGCTTTTGAAGGTCCTGAAACCAAATCGAATACCCTAAAATGTGTTTTATCTTGTAAAATAAGTTTATCAACCTCATTGGTTTGGAAGGGTTTATTGACTTCTAGGGCAGACATAAAATCGTCGTTATTCACATAGCGTCTATCTACTCCAACCAAATCAAAAAGTATAAGTATTGCAAACGCAACAATTACCAAGTTCTCTTTTAATTTCTTCTTTAAGAACATATAAATTGCCCCTGCTGAAAGCAATACCAAAACCAATGCTCTTAGTGTGTCGTTTGTAAAAATGGTCTTTCGGTCTTCTTTTAGTGCACGCACAAAATCTGGACCATAAGCTTGAATGTACTGGGCATCGTGCAATCCTACAAAATCAAAAGAAGATTTGAATAGTAGAAATAAAACGGCCAATCCGCCCGTAATACCTGATGCATATTTTAAAGCCTTTAGTTTATCCTCGTCTTTTTCATAATGATTGAACAAACGCACCAATCCGAAAATTGCCAATACAGGCATACACAATTCCAAAATAACCTGAATAGATGTTACCGCCCTAAATTTATTATAAAGTGGTACGTAGTCGATAAAAAAGTCGGTTAAAAACCCTAAATTCTTTCCGTAAGATAATAATAATGAAAACAATGAACCGCCAACCAGCCACCACTTTAAACGGCCTTTCACCAAAAACAAAGCAAAAACGAATAGAAAAATTACAACTGACCCAATATAAGCTGGTGCTTCCACAATAGGCTGCTCGCCCCAATACATAGGGGCTCTTTTAGATTCCTCAAAAGCTTGGGTTGTAGAAGCTCCTAATTTCCTGTAGGCTTCATACGTATTGGAATCTTTACCTAAATCTTCGCCATTGCCACCGCCCATAAAACGTGGAATAAACAAATTGAAAGTTTCCAAATAACCGTAACTGAATTGCGTGATATAATCCCTATCCAATCCTGAAGTGATTGCTTTTGACGAGCCATCCGGGTTTATGGTCAGTTCTGATTTGCCTCGGGTGCTTTCCTTTACATACTCCTGTGTTGCTAAAATACTTGTGGCATTCAAGGCGATAGAAAGGACGACTGCCGCTACTAAAATACCAACGGATTTAAAATAATGTGGTAATACCTGTTTTTTATAAGCATCTACCATATAAGCAATACCCAAAATAATAACCAAAAACATCAAATAATAGGTCATTTGGAAATGATTTGCCACAATTTCCAATCCCATAGCAATTGTTGTGAGCAAAAATCCTG
>CAXBNH010000231.1:0-5174 GCA_963976905.1 uncultured Algibacter sp. | reverse complement strand
GAAAGCTCAAAATCGCTTACATAAGTGATTTGAAACGTGTCCAATTTAAGTTGTTCAACAATAAATTCTTTAACAGGTGTATTATTTTCTATTACCGTTTTGGTAACGTAATAAAACGCTAAACCAGCTGCTTTTTTTCCGCTGGGAAGTAAAACTATGTCACTGGTTCTGCCAATCAAAGTTTCAAGCAGTGGTTTTCTAAGTGTGCTTTTTTCAGACAACATGCCAATATCTCCCAATTCGTAACGAATAAAAGGATGGGCTTTATTGTAAAATGAGGTAATTACGACACGCCCAGCTTCGCCGTAGGACAAGACGTTGTTATCGTCATCAATAATTTCAACAAACAAATCGTCACTATTTACAAGCCATTCATTGTCTGGGTTTTGAAACGCAATCAAACCCAATTCTGCAGCGCCATATTCATTGATTATAGTAATGCCAAATTGCGTTTCCAAAAGCCGCCTATCTTCTTTAAAAAGCATTTCGGAAGTAACAATACAGGCTTTTAAACTGGGACAAATTGATTTTAAAACGATGTTTTTCTGCTTTAAAAACTTAGCAAATTGCACAATGGCGCTGGTGTACCCATTAATGTAATGAAATTTTGTAGATTGAAACTTGATAAGGTTTTTTTCAAATTGCGTATCGCTTAAATCAAATACCGAAAACCGATACCGATGGCTTAAAAAATCCTTTAAACGTTCTTTGTAATAACCTTTTTTGTTTAACGGAATACCATAAAACCGGGCTTGTTTTGAGGTGTTGAAATCCATATCAAACCAATTATATCTATCCATAAAAACAGACCAAGTTAAAGCGTGGCAAAAGGTGTCTTTGGCAAAAATAAAAGGGTCGCCCGACGAACCGGAAGTCTTGTTTACGTAAACGTTTTTTTTATTAAAACCTTCCGAAAGCCTATTGTTTAGCGGCTGTTGCAAATGGCGTTTGTTGATGATGGGAATGCTGTTCCAATCATTCGGGTCAGCATCTTTTGCAAAGGTTCTGTAAAATGGGTTGTGTTCTAAATGATAAGCGACAATCTCTTGCTTTTTAGCTTCAATATAGGCTTCAAATTCAACATCATTTTTATTCTGTATAGCTTTCAAAACAGCCTTGGCTTTATCAATAGGAAAGCCATTAAATTGCAATGAAAGGTCGAATAACTTCAAAAGGGATATATTTTTTGTAAAGTAAATAAAAAATAGTCTTGAATTGGTAGCATTAAATTTTATTTTTGCACTCGATAACCCACTTTTGATGCATTGCATTAAAAAAACAATAATTTGTCATTCCCATGAATCCCGATAGTTATCGGGAGGGAATCTAAAAACAGTACTTCAATGAATATTTTAATACTAGGCTCCGGCGGAAGAGAACATACATTTGCTTGGAAAATCAATCAAAGTCCGTTATGCAAAAAACTATTTGTAGCACCTGGGAATTCAGGAACGGCCAGCATAGCTACCAATGTGAATATTGATGTAAACGATTTTGAATCCATCAAAAATCTGGTATTGGAAAATCATATAGAAATGGTTGTGGTAGGCCCTGAAGACCCTTTAGTAAACGGTGTTCACGATTTCTTTTTAAATGATACTGCTTTAAAAAACGTATCGGTAATTGGCCCACAAAAAGTAGCGGCGGAATTAGAAGGCAGTAAAGAATTTGCCAAAGAATTTTTATACCGTCACAACATCCCCACGGCAGCTTATGAGAGTTTTACGAAAGAAACCGTAGAAAAAGGCTATGCGTTTTTAGAAACCTTAAATGCGCCGTATGTATTAAAAGCCGATGGCTTGGCAGCAGGAAAAGGCGTGGTTATTTTAAATGATTTAAACGAAGCCAAAGCCGAATTGAAAAGCATGTTGGTTGATGCCAAATTTGGTTCAGCGAGCACCAAAGTGGTTATTGAGGAATTTTTGGACGGTATTGAGTTAAGCTGTTTTGTGTTGACCGATGGTAAAAACTACAAAATCCTGCCAACCGCAAAAGACTACAAACGCATTGGCGAAGGCGATACCGGATTGAACACAGGCGGAATGGGTGCTGTATCTCCCGTGCCCTTTGCAACTGATGAATTTTTGAATAAAATTGATGAACGCATTGTAAAGCCAACGATTGCAGGTTTTAAAAAAGATAATTTGCCGTATGTTGGTTTTGTATTTATCGGACTCATAAAAGTAGGGAACGACCCAAAAGTGATTGAATACAACGTAAGAATGGGCGATCCAGAAACCGAAGTAGTACTGCCAAGGCTTAAAAACGATTTTGTTGAAATATTACAGGCCATGGCAAATGGTACCTTAGATAAAATCAATATTGAAATAGACGAGCGTGCCGCAACAACCATCATGTTGGTATCTGGTGGTTACCCAGAAGCCTATGAAAAAGGCAAGGAAATTACAGGCGTTGATGCCATTGAAGGATCCATAGCATTTCATGCAGGAGCACAACTGAAAGATGGAAAAATTGTAACTACTGGCGGCCGCGTTATGGCTATAACGTCTTATGGAAACACGTATCAAGAAGCCATAAAAAAATCTTACCAAAATATAGAAAAACTACATTTTGATAAGATGAATTATCGTAAGGATATTGGTTTCGATTTATAGATAATCGTGTGCAGTAACACTTTTATCTTCTTCGTTATTATCGTTATAGGTTTTTAGTTGCTTCATCCAATAAACAAAGGCAGCAAAACAAATAATTATAAAAATCCAAGAGATAAAGTTAGCTGCAAACCAGCTTTCAAGTTCTAAGGCTCTCAATGCGTCCATAGGGGCAAAAAGCACATTTACAAACAAATTCTGAATTGCGTAAAAGAAATCTTTCATGGGTTGAGGTTGTTATTTTTTAATAGTTTTCCATAACTTTCAATGATTTTCATCATTTCATGGCCATAGTTAGTATATTTACAGGGCAAAAATACAAAAAGAGTTAATGATAACAAGTCTTTTTAGCAAATCTAAACCATTAAATTTCATTATTGTTCTTTTCATTATGCTTTTGGCTTTTGTTTTAGGCAATCGTCATGGCATCGATCAATCGGCAATACTAGAAAAATCCTTTTTGTTTTTTATCTGTTTGTTAACCGTTTTGGTACTAAATTTTATTGTGTCAAAAAACAGTTTGACCCAAAACAGTAATTATGAAATTTTGTTTTTTAGCTTGTTTATATTGGCATTGCCAAATACAACTGCCAATCTAAATATTTTAATGGCCAATATTTTTTTGCTATTTGCCTTAAGACGATTGATTACGCTGAGGTCTCAAATTAATGTAGAAAAAAAACTGTTTGATGCGGCATTTTGGATTGCCATAGCCAGTCTTTTTTACTTTTGGGCAGGTTTGTTTTTTATTTTGATAATCATCACGTTGTTGCTTTATACCGATAATCAAATTAGGCATTGGATCATTCCTTTTATAGGTACAGCAGCTGTATTTGTTATTGCAATAGCTGCATCCATTATCTGCTACGGCAATTTTTTTGGAATTTTCAATACTGCACCTTCCGTAAGCTTTGATTTTAGTAACTATAATTCCCCGCGATATATAATAACAACAACCATGTTGTTTTCCTTTGGTTTGTGGTCATCCATATTTTATTTGAAAAGCATCAAACAGAAAAAAAAAGCATTCAGGCCTTCATTTAAAGTGGTGCTGTTTACAGCTATTATTTCGTTTGTTGTCATTGTTTTGGCACCTCAAAAAAATGGTAATGAATTTCTGTTCCTTTTTGCTCCTGCGGCAATCATCTTAACCAATTATATTGAGACCATTAAGGACAAATGGTTTAAAGAACTCTTTTTAGCAGTACTCGTATTGGTGCCGTTTTTACTTTTATTGTTCTAGTTCTATCAATTTCTGAAAAAAGAGAAAAGATTACCTATTGGCTTGTTAAAACAGACATCACAAACAAGGTTTTTACTAAAAAATCTTATATAATTTGCGTAGTTTTGTGTTTAAATTATTTAGATATGTTTACAGAAAAAGCCAACAAAATATTTCAAAACGTTATTGAAAAGTACCACATCGTTAATACAGTAGATCAACCTTTTGAAAACGCTTACCCAGAAAGTGATCTATTAGAACATTTATTATACAGAAAATGCTGGATTGATACGGTGCAATGGCATTATGAAGATATTATTCGCGACCCACAAATAGACCCTGTTGCAGCGTTAACTTTGAAACGCAAAATTGATGCTTCCAACCAAGATAGAACCGATATGGTAGAATATATTGACAGTTATTTTCTTGAAAAATATAAAGATGTTTCGGTAAAGCCAAATGCGACCATCAATACAGAAAGCCCTGCTTGGGGCGTGGATAGGTTGTCAATTCTAGCATTGAAAATATACCACATGAATGAAGAGGCCTCCAGAACAGATGCTTCGGATGCCCATAGAGCCGCTTGTCAAAAGAAACTCGATATTTTATTGGAGCAACGCGTGGATCTTTCAACCGCCATCGATACACTTTTAAACGATATTGAAAAAGGCGATAAATACATGAAAGTTTACAAGCAGATGAAAATGTATAATGATGATGAGCTGAACCCTGTGTTGCGAGGGCAGAAATAACATTCCTGTAAAGGTAGGAATTTCATTATATAAGTGTTATCCTTAAGTTGTAAGTAATTTGAGAAAAACGCTAAACATACTGTTAATTCTGTCATTCGGACTTTTTTCTTGCAAGTCTGAAAAGAAATACTCGGATTATGACGAAACCGATTTTTATGAAGTTCAAGGAATTATAAATTATGCAAATCCGACAAGTGACCCTTTCGACAGCACAATCGAAAAAAATGTGAGTTTTACCTATTTTTTAGACCGACCAAATCCAAAAACTGGAATCGAAAATAACTTGGAAATGTTTGAGGCGCAAAATGGATATCCGTTAATTGTTCTTGTGCATAAAGAAGATGAAAACATAAGTTTTTATGGTCGAGTTGGAATGCTTGAAAATTTAAACGAAAAGGAAAAAGAATTTCTATCTAAGCACATCGAAAAAGAAATGTCTAAGCTAAAGAAAAAGACACCTGAATATATTTATAACGCACTAATAAAAGACTCTGTAAAAGAAAATAAAACGGACAAAAAATAAAAAACTACTTACAACACCGTATAAAAAAAATTGCTAGTTTTAGCTAAACCAAAGTTAGTTGCTCG
>CAXBNH010000230.1:0-5179 GCA_963976905.1 uncultured Algibacter sp. | reverse complement strand
GCTACTTATGCCCTTTGTGGGTTTTCTAACTTCAGTTCCATAGCGATTCAAGTGGGAGGAATAGGGAGTATAGCACCCGGGCAACAGGGGAATCTATCAAGATTAGGGATGCGGGCCTTGTTGGCCGCTACCATAGCTTGTTTAATGACCGCCACCATTGCCGGGGCACTTTTTTAGTCTTGCGACCAAACTCAATTAATGAGTCAATTGAAAAGCCTATTCGGCGATTACAATTTTAAGGATTTTATCTCCTTGTTTGATTTGATCAATAATTTCTAATCCTTCAGTCACTTTTCCAAAACATGTATGATTTCTATCCAAGTGTTGGGTATTGTCTCTGTTGTGGCAGATGAAAAATTGGGAACCACCAGTATTTCTACCAGCATGTGCCATGGAAAGAACACCTTTGTCATGGTATTGTAGCTCACCATCTAGTTCACAGTCAATTGTATATCCAGGTCCACCAGTTCCATTTCCTTTTGGACAACCACCTTGTATCATAAAATTAGGTATAACACGGTGAAAGCTAAGGCCATCGTAAAATCCCTTATTAGCTAAATCAATAAAATTTGCCACTGCCTTTGGTGCATCTTGATCGTAAAAATCAACTTTCATTATGCCCTTGTCGGTATGAATTTCTCCTGTTTTCATGAAGCTATAGTTTGTTTTTTTTGCAATAATACAGAAATTATGGTAGTATCAAGCAATATTTAGGGCCTTTAGCATTAAAGGAACAAAATTTTAAAACGTTTTTAAATAATTCGCTTTTGGAAAAAGATGATCAATTTTTAGGTAAGCACAATGCCCCTAATAAGATTTTGGAAAATGAAGGGTCACAGTTGTTTGGGCACCCTAAAGGTTTAATGACCCTTTTCTTTACAGAGATGTGGGAAAGATTTAGCTACTACGGGATGCGGGCTTTGCTTATTTTATTTATGACTGCCCCTATAGCCACCGGAGGGCTTGGTTTTAATGACCAAACTTCAGGAGCAATTTATGGTTTGTACTCAATGGCGGTTTACCTTCTCGCACTTCCAGGTGGATGGATCGCAGATCGGATTTTAGGGCTTAAAAAATCTGTCTGGTATGGTGGGATTATCATTACCCTAGGTCATTTTACTATGGCCCTACCAGGCTTGTTGGCCTTAATAACAGGAGATCATGGTGCTAAAGGGGCGCTGACAGGGGTAGATCTGTATTCTTTTTTTATGGGATTGATCCTAATAGTGATAGGTACCGGCTTATTAAAGCCAAATATTAGTTCTATTGTAGGGCAATTGTATCCAGAAAACAGTTCAAAGAGAGATGCTGGCTTTTCTATCTTTTATATGGGGATTAATGTAGGTGCTTTTATTGCTCCAATTGCTTGCAGTACACTGGCTATATATGATTGGCATTTGGGATTTGGGTTGGCTGGATTTGGGATGCTAATGGGTTTAATACAATACAAGTTAACTGGGAAATACTTATCAGGGGTAGGAAATCCAATAGTGCCAACAAATAAAAAGGAAAAAGGCGAGAGGAATAATTTGGTTAAAGGGGTATGGGTTGCAATGCTGCTTATAGCCATAGTCCTTGCGTTATTTTTTCTAGAGATTTTATCGATTGATCCAGTTGCGATTGCAGCTGTATCAAATACGGTGATAGCAATAGTGGCTTTAATGTTCTTCTTGTATGTTCTGTTCCTTGGTGGGTTAAACAAAGACGAAAAGAAAAAAGTATTGGTAGTGATGATTTTATTTGTATTTTCATCCATTTTCTGGTCAGGATTTGAACAAGCAGGATCCTCATTGAACCTATTTGCTGAAAGATTTACGGATAGAGTCATTTTAGGATGGGAAGTGCCAGCAGGTTACTTTCAATCTATAAATAGTATTTTTATTATAATGTTTGCGCCTTTTTTTGGTGCCATGTGGGTAGCACTTGCTAAGAGAAATTTGGAGCCTAGTTCACCACTTAAATTTGCTTTTGGTTTGGTCCTTTTGGGTATAGGGTTTTTAGTTATGTATTTTGCTGCAAAGATTGCTGCTTCAGGGGATATGGCTGCTCCTTCTTGGCTGGTGATTACTTATTTGTTTCATACATTTGGAGAGCTTAGCCTTAGTCCTGTGGGCTTAAGTTTGACTACCAAGTTGGCACCAAAGAAGTTTGTAGGTCAAATGATGGGAATGTGGTTTTTGTCCATAGCAATGGGTAGTCTTATTGCGGGGAGGATTGCTGGAGGAGCCAGTGGGGGTACAGAGGAGGCTTTGGCCCAAATGCCGAGCCAATATATGCTTATAGTTTATACTGCGGTAGGTGCAGGCATAGTATTGATGCTAGTGGCTAAACCAATACGAAGATTAATGGGGAATGTACATTGACCTATATGAATACACCTTAGTACCATTTGGAGTTCTTGTTTCGCAAAAAAGACAAGAGCGAAAGTTAATGAATAAGGGATTTAGCGCTAGCTAAATAAAAAAAAATATAATGACAAAAGAGGAAATAAAAAATGCCGGTAAATTTTTACCGGCATTTTTTATTAGTCTTTTTTGCTGTCTTTTTTAAATACAGTGCTTCTGAAGTCAACAGCAGTAATACCTGCTCCTAAACCAACCAAAATGGCAACGATCAACCAGAAAGTCTGAGCCCCTGATGCTATAGGAGCGCTAAATATATCTAATAACATGATAAAGTGGTTTTAAATGTCAAATTTGCTTGCAATTTAGCATTCATAAGGGGGAATACAAAGCATATTTTTAAAAAGCACTAATATCTTAAATATGGATTACATTATAGCCTTTCTTGACTTTAGGAGAAAGGGCGGAAATACCAATAAATTCAGGCTGACAGTAGGTTTTAGTTAGGTACTGCTGTGATTTCTTTTTTCGAAGTAATGAAGTGGCTTGCTGCGAAGCCATTTCATTAGTTGATAGATTTTCTAGTTTGCGTTAAAGCATTTCTCTTTACATGCTTGGTTAGGTAAAATAGGGCAAGTGAATTAATCAAAATCGTCATCTTCATCAAAGACATCGTCGAAACTTTCGTCCTCGTCGAAGTCTTTTAAATCCATTGCAAAATCTTCCTCGTCTTCGTCTAAAAATACATCATCTTCTCTGTTGTATTTTTCATCATCGTAATCGTCCGAAAACTCATTTTCAAATTCGTCTTCAAAATCCTCATTCATAGGTGTATGTGATTGAAATAAAACAATAAAAACGATGCTAAATAATGAAAAAATAACCAATTCTCAATACACTTAAAAAAATAAATTTTAGATTTTAAATTGGCTTGGTTTTAAGCCATCGAACAATATTATTTATTTTGATCTTGGTCAGTTGAATATATGTGGGGTAAAAGTCCAAATCGTGATCTGTGGCTCCGCTGAGCTACTAAATTAAGTGATATTTGGTTTTGTAAGCATTTGAATTACTTTTAAATATAACTGGCTCTGTAAGATCTATTGGTGAAGTAGGGCTTGATTTTACTAAAAATAATGTGTAATTGATGTAAAGTGCTTCTCTTTAATACTCTTAATGTTGGATTTTACGATCAAATTTTCCACCACCGAAGATAAGCTTGATATATTGTTTTATTAAAGGTTTAGTAAGATAGTTTTTTACCTCATCGTATTGTTTGGCCTTTGAAATGTCTGTTTCATCAATGGAGCTACTTAGAATGTATATTTCTGGATTTTTCTTGACAGGCTTAAACATTTCTAAAAAGTCCCATCCATTTATCTCAGGCATATTGATGTCTAGAAATAAATAATCAGGCCTGATATTATTAATGTCCTTTAGCGCATCAGTAGCATTATTGAATGAAAAAACCTTGAATGGTTCCAAAATATTTTTTGAAATCAGTTTTTCGGTAACGAAAATGCTTACTGGGTCATCATCTATTAAAACTATCTTTATCATTTAATTACAAAAAACAGATGGTAAAACGCATTTATTATATTATAAAAATAGTAAAAATTATTTCATTAATAGAATAAATTCGTGTTTTTAATGTGTTTGTTTTCAATAAATTAACTTTTTAGACTTCTTTTGTAATTCTTTTTAATTTTTGTCTATTATTCAATTGTTAATTGAAATTATTCAGATGGGGTTTATGAGGTGGTTAAGAAATGTTGTAAGTGAATGAAAATCAGTTTTTTTTTGAGTTTCTCAATAAAACACTCAGGATCAAGCTAAAAATTACAATAAGGCATTGATTATTAAGAGATTCCGCTGACAGATCGAATTGTTGTCCCCGCTATGGAGAAGAATGATAGGTTGATACAGGATTGACCCCATAATTGAATAGAGTTGTAAATGCCTGTTTTTTGTTATAAGATTGTATTAAAAGAAGCCTAATTGACTTAAAATGAACAAACCAGATTTTGATGATATTTTCATGGAGTTGGCCGTAAACTTGGCCCAACGTTCCCATTGTATCAAAAAACATGTGGGTGCTGTACTAACCAAGGACACCCGAATAATTTCAATAGGTTATAATGGGCCTCCTCCAGGTACCCATAATTGTGATGAGGAGTTTCCGGTGGAGGGTTGTAGAAGAGACAGTAAGGGAAGTTGTTCTTTGGCATTGCATGCAGAACAAAATGCCATTTTATACGCCGTAAAAAATAAAGCAACGGTTGATGGGTCTACCTTGTTTGTGACCTTGGCGCCTTGTCTTCCATGTGCAAGGATTATTTACTCCATGGGCATAACAAAAGTAATTTTTCTAAATTCTTATGCCGAATATAAGGGGATTGGAATAGATGAAGGGCTTGAGTTTTTGAAAAAATTTGGCGTAAAAGTTTCAAAATACACCAAACCGATAAAAAGTGGAGACGATTTAATTTAAACGTTGATTAGATTTTCAGAATTAACTATATTCACTTCCCTCTCAAGTGAAATGCCAAATTTATTTAGCACATCCATTTGGATTTGATGGCTTAAGTCCAGGATTTCTTCACCTTTTCCATTCCCATAATTCACTAAAACTAGGGGCTGTTTTTTATGCACCCCTACTTCTCCTATTTGTTTGCCTTTCCAGCCAGTATTTTCGATTAACCATGCTGCGGGAACCTTCACTTGACTAGCATTAGGGTAGCCAGGTAAAGTATGGAACTTGAGTTTTAAATTATCAAAGTCACTGGCAGGGATTACTGGGTTTTTGAAAAAACTTCCGGCATTTCCTATTTCTTTGG
>CAXBNH010000229.1:0-5223 GCA_963976905.1 uncultured Algibacter sp. | reverse complement strand
AATAAAACTGACTTTGTTTGTATTCGGAGTGCAATTAAACAAATCATTTAACTAGCAACTTGAATTAACTAACTAAAGTTATTGTAGATTGATGGTTGTATGGAATGAAAATTAAACAAATATGCTAGTAAATTATTCATTATTGAAGAAGCTTTTAACGTTTGTAATCTAATATTGAATTCAAAATAAATAAAAATGATGAACTTAAAAAATTGGATTGTTATTCCCGTATTGGTTTTATTCTTTTCGTGCAACAGCCATGGTAAAAAAAAACAAACAACAAATGTATCTGGCCAGCAGTGGTCGGCAGAAAAAGCAAATGCTTGGTACGATAGCATGCCATATCCCATTGGTGCCAACTATGTGCCCGCATCTGCCATTAATCAATTGGAAATGTGGCAAGACGACACATTTGATCCAGAACGCATTGATTTTGAGTTGAACATTGCTTCACGAAACGGGTTTAACGCCATGCGTGTGTTTTTGCATGATTTAGCTTGGAAACAAGATCCTGAAAGATTTTTCAAAAATGTAGATAAGTATCTTGAAATAGCCGATAAAAATGGCATTTACACCATGTTTGTTATTTTTGATGGCGTTTGGAATCCGTATCCCAAAGCAGGCAAACAACCAGAACCAACACCAAGAGTACATAATTCAGGTTGGGTACAATCACCAGGTCGAGACATCCTTGATGATTCCAAAAAGCAAGATGCTTTAAAGGATTATGTGCAAGCCGTTGTGTCAAGATATAAAGATGATTCTAGGGTTTTGTTGTGGGATTTATTCAATGAACCAGATAATTCCAACGCTGGAAATTTTGGTGGAGGCAGTAAAGCCCCAGAATTACCAAAAGAAGAAAAATTACAGCGTGCCACAGAACTTTTAGAAAAAACCTTTGAATGGGTACGTGAAATAAACCCTTCGCAACCCTTAACCGCTGGTGTTTGGGGAAATCCGAATTGGATAGAAAAACCAGATGCCATTGAAAAATTAAGTTTGGAACAATCAGATGTGATTTCATTTCATACCTATCAAAATCCAGAGGAAACAAAAATAATGATTGAGGATCTCAAGAAATACAACCGCCCTATTTTTTGTACAGAATACATGGCTCGTTCTGCTGGCTCAACTTTTGAAGGGATTCTGCCTATTTTTCATAAAGAACGTGTAGCGGCTTTCAATTGGGGGCTTTTTGATGGGAAATCACAAACCATTTACCCATGGAGTTCATGGAAAGAAACTTTTACAGCCGAACCAGACCCTTGGTTCCATGATGTTTTTAGAGCTGATGGTACACCTTATGATAAAAAAGAAGTTAGGTTGATTCAAGAATTAGGTTCTAGACCAAACACTATTTTGAGCAAACCAGCAAAGGTTTCAGCCCCTATGTCAAGTGATGCTATTTTAGCGGGACTAAAATCCCATGATAAAGCATTGCATATCAAAGACGGTTGGATACGTGACCCTTTTATTGCTAAAGGGCCAGATGAATATTACTATTTAACAGGTACTACGCCTTTGCCCAATGAATCCACTGAAGGTATTGATCCTTACAATATTGGGTTGGGAGATGAATCTTATGTGGGTTGGAAAGCACAAGTTTGGAAAAGTAAAGACCTTGCAACATGGGAAGATTTGAATGTTCCTTTTGATTTAAAAGATGGTATATGGGCCGAGATCAATCCAGAGGCTTTCGCAAAAGACAATCAAGATGAGTGGTTGCTATGGGCACCAGAATTACATTGGTTGGGCGATAAATGGGCCTTGGTACATACTAGTCCGTTTCCAGTAACTAGCGCTAATTTTTCAGTTACCAAAGGAAAAGCATTAAAAGGGCCATGGGAAAACCCGATGGGCGATAAAATCAAACAGCGTCACGACCCGTCGTTATTTAAAGATGATGATGGGACGTTATGGATGGTTTGGGGTGCTACCCAAATTGCAAAGATTAAACCAGATTTGTCCGATTTTGCATCAAAACCAGTTACCATTGGGCCAAGTGGCGATATGAAAGAAATGGGCCATGAAGGCTGTTTGATCTTGAAAATTGATGGAAAGTATGTGTTGTTCGGTACAGGTTGGTCTACAGGTAAAATGCGAAGAGGAAGTTACAATCTATATTATGCGGTTGCAGATAAGATTGAAGGCCCTTATAGCGAGCGCAAATTTGTGGGTAGATTTTTAGGTCACGGCACGCCTTTTAAAACAGAAGATGGCAAATGGTGGTGTACGGCGTTTTACAATGCCAACATCCCTCCAGTTAGCGCTGATGGTATTGAAAACAGGAATATAGGTTATACGGCAACGACCATTAACCCAAGAGGAACAACCTTAGTGCCTTTGGAAGTTTATACCGATGACAACAAAGAATTGATCATTAAAGCCATTCCGTCTGAATACAGAACACCTGGTCCAGATGAGGCACAAAAGTTTTAAATCACTTTTGTACATTTGTAGTTGAAGATTATTAATTTTAAAAGCTATAAATTATGAATACTGAAATCAAAGTGCTTCTTTTTGTTTGTTTATTTTCATTAACAAAATCAATTAAAGCACAGGATTTCAGTATTCAATCTAAAGATGGTCATACAACGGTTTCTGTAAATGTTCAGGATCATGTTTCTTTTTCAGTAAAAAAATATAATAAAAACATTATTGAAAACAGTCTCATCAACCTGAACATTAATGGAGACCATCTTGCAGACGCACCAAAAGTCATTTCCAATAAAATAGTGGAGATCGATGAAGATATCTCTCCAGTTGTTCCACAGAAAAACAGCATTATTAAAAACTCCTACAGAGAACTTCAATTAAATTTTAAAGGCCGTTTCGGAATCCATTTTAGAGTTTATGATGATGGTGTTGCCTATCGATTTGTTACAGATTTAAAAGGTCAAGTTGAAGTGGTTTCTGAGCAAATGGAAATTACTTTTCCAGAAGGAGCTACTTCTTATTTCCCAAAAGAGGATAAAATGTATTCCCATTTTGAGCGTGAGTATATTTTAACAAAATTGGATACCATGCCAAAAGGCGATTTTTGTTCATTGCCTGTTTTGTTCAATGAAGAAAATAAGTTTCGTGTGCTTTTTTCGGAAGCTGATTTGTTCGATTATCCCAACCTTTTTTTAGAAAGCACGAACTCCAACACCTTAAAAGCTATTTTTCCAAAAGCCGTTTTGGAAACTAAACCAGCACCAGGTAATAGCGCAGATAGGAATGTGATTATTACGAAAGAAGCTAATTATATAGCAAAAACAGAGGGCAAAAGAAACTTTCCGTGGCGCTTTTTTGTAATCAGCAATGATGATAAAACATTCTTACAGCAGGATATGGTTTTCAAATTGTCACGTCCCAATGAATTAAAAGAAACCAATTGGATAAAACCAGGGAAAATTGCTTGGGATTGGTACAATGCAAACAACATTTACGGGGTTGATTTTAAATCTGGGATCAATACAGAAACCTATAAATACTACATTGATTTCGCATCACAATATGGCTTGGAATATGTGATTTTAGATGAAGGTTGGACAAAATCCACTACCGATATTTTGGATTTTAATCCAGATCTGGATGTCAAAGAACTGATTGCTTACGGAAAACATAAAAATGTTAGCATCATTTTATGGTGTCTGTGGAAGCCATTGGATGATAATATGGAAGAAATTCTCCAAACCTATGTAGATTGGGGCGCGGTAGGGGTTAAAGTGGATTTTATGCAACGTGCAGACCAATATATGGTAAACTCTTATACAAGAATTGCCCAAGAAGCCGCTAAACGACATTTATTGGTAGATTTTCATGGTGCTTACAAACCTTCAGGATTGCGCAGGGCATACCCCAACGTGATGAGCTGCGAAGGCGTAAAGGGGAATGAAAACAATAAATGGGAAGCCAAAATAACACCAACACATACGGTAACGTTACCCTTTATAAGAATGGCAGTTGGCCCTATGGATTTTACGCCTGGTGCCATGAGAAATGCTCAAGAAAAAAACCATCACATCAACTTTGACCGTCCCGTGAGTTTAGGAACGCGTGCACATCAAGTGACCATGTACGTGGTTTTTGAAAGTGCGCTTCAAATGCTTTGTGACACGCCTTCTTCTTATTTAGAAGATAAAGAAACCGTTGCTTTTGTTTCAAAAATTCCGACCGTTTGGGATGAAACCATTGCTTTGGAAGCCAAAGTTGGGGAGTATGTAGCCGTTGCAAGACGAAATAAAGATACTTGGTATGTGGGTGCGATGACCAATTGGGAAGAGCGCACTTTACCCATAGATTTTTCATTTCTTCCAAAAGGGAATTATGAAATGACCATATTCCAAGATGGTGCGAATGCCAATACCTATGCCGAAGATTATAAAGTAATAAAAAAGGAAATAAGCAATACTTCTAAAATAGAAATCAACTTTGCCAAAGGTGGTGGTTGGACCGCAATCATTAATAAAAAAAAATAAAATGACACAATTTTTAAAACTAAAGTGGGTGCTGTTTTTAGTAATATTGGTTTTTGCTTGCCAAGAAAAAAAGAACAAAAAACAAGTGTCTAAACCTAACATAGTCCTCTTTATGGCTGATGACATGACTTGGCGTGATTGCCAACCCTACGGCAATCCAGATGTTATAACGCCAAATATTCAAAAATTGGCCTATCAGGGTGTGAGTTTTGATAATATGTTTACCTCCACTGCCATGTGCGCGCCTACACGACAACAATTGATGACAGGGCTTTTTCCAGCACGAAGTGGTGCATTCCCTAATCATTCACGGGTTTATGATGGCGTTAAAAGTTTTGCCCATTATTTTAGAGACCTTGGATATCGAGTGGCATTAATTGGAAAACAGCATTATGGCCCGGATGCTTCATTTCCTATAGAATATTTAGGTGGAAGGCAACACGACGACGGAAAAAATGGTGCGGATATCCATTTAGAAAAAATAGAACCCATAGTGAAAGGGGATAAGCCATTTTTTTTAATCATTGCCCAAAATCAGCCTCATTCACCTTGGAATAGAGGAAATTCAGATGCTTACAAACCAGAAAATTTGGTTGTGCCAGATTATATGGTAGATGTTCCTGAAACTCGCCAAGGATTAACAAAATATTATGCTGAGATAACTTATATGGATAGCCTTCTAGGAAAAACATTGGACTATGTGAAACTAGCAGGTAAAACTGATAATACCATTTCTATTTTTACAAGTGAGCAAGGGTAT
>CAXBNH010000228.1:0-5286 GCA_963976905.1 uncultured Algibacter sp. | reverse complement strand
TTTTTGAGGATTAATTTTCTATCAACCCTCAAAAACCAAATATCAAACTTTAAAATCTAACCGAAATTTTTCCTCGCAAAAAGAATGGGCTTCCTGGAGTAAAATGGATTTCCTCAACCGAAACAGGCTCATTGAACAATCTGCTTTCGGTAGCAAATTGGGTTTCGTTCCATTCGGTATCAAATAGGTTTTCAACTATGACTCCGAAAGTCCAGTTTTTAAGGTTATAATTCACATTAAAATCGGTTACAAAATAACCGTTTGCTACAATGGAATTATCCTCGTTTGCTGGTCTGTCATCAATATAACGGTAATTGATACCACCTGTAAAACCAGCTAAATCCCTAAAACTGATACCTCCCGTAGATGTTAAATCTGGTGCTAATGGCACGTAATCTTGTCCACTAGTTTCTTCGGGACTTCTAGCATGTGAATAGTTTACATCACCATTTACAAACAACCAATCGGTCAATTGGTAGCGCAGCCCAAAATCTATACCGTAGCGTTGTGTTTTTCCACTAGGCTCAACGATAGCCGCATCGCCTACATATACAAACTCCTGTTGCAGAAACAAGCTCCACAGAGCAGCATTGATAACCAATCGGTCTTTAGGTTTCAAAACAACGCCCAAGTCTGTACCAAAAGCGATTGGCAATATTTTTTTGCCATTATTTGCGGTCACCACCCTAGTATCATTGGAATGGTACCCTAAACCTGTTTTAAGGTATAATTGTGCTTTTTGGGATGCCGAATAAATAATATTAAATTTGGGACTTAACAGTATTTTGTTCTCGCTTTTATTGTCGTAAGTTGGTGTTAATAGATTTTCATAATCAAAAGTAAAATAGTCCAGACGCAATCCAGGGTTAAACGTCCAATCATTTTTCTTATAGGTTAAATTTGCGAATGAAAACGCATTCAGTTCATCTATATTTCCGTATGCCAAGCGCTCCAAAAGAGTCTGTCTGTTCAAGGTCCTTGATAGTTGCACATCGTTCACATCATCATATCTAAACCCAACGCCCAACTCGTATTTTAACTGTGCATCATGATCCTTAAGATGGAACGAATGCTCATAAGCGGTTTTGGCACCAATAACCGTCCTGTTTTCTTGTTGATGGATTTGGTCGCCGTTTACAGGATCTTCCAAAAAGAAGGTGAAATTTGAAAACAATTCAAAATCGTACTTTGAAAGATATGCCGATGATTTTATTGCAGAATGTTCATCCAACTGTTTTTTGTGGTTCATCCAAAAGTTACTTCGGCTGGTGTTTCCGCCCTCAGTATCATCAATGGCTCCAAAACGCCCAATCAATCCACTTTCAATAGCTCGAACCGGTACTTGTCCCGATGCATCCCATTTACTTTGAAAATGTGAAAGCGTCATATTGAATTCTTGGTCTTTGTAATTATTGAAATTATACCGCCCCATCACATTAAAGCGGTTGAAATTTTGTGGTGATTCAAAAACACCATCGGTCATAACCATTTCTGAAGCTATGTAAGCCTTGCTATTTTTTTCATCCAATACCTTAATCATACTTAAAGCGCGTAAAGTATTGTACTGTCCCGCTTCAACAGAAATGAGGTTTTTATCAATAGTCTTTTTTGTATTGATATCTACATAACCTGCCGTATTGAAATTGCCTTTATCGGCATAATATGATCCTTTTCCAAAATCGATATTATCAATAGTTTCAGGAATTATGAAGTGCATATCTGCATAGCCTTGACCATGGGCGTGCGACACCATATTTACGGGCATACCGTCCACATCAATGGCAATATCGGTACCGTGATCGATATCAAAACCCCGCAAAAATATCTGTTCTGCTTTTCCGCCACCGGCATGCTGGCCAATAATCAATCCTGGTATTTTCCGAAGGATTTCTTGGGACGACTTAACCGGCGTTGTTTGTAAATCGATATTAACTAAATGGCTTAAAAGATTCACTCTGGAAACAATCAATATTTGATCTAAAGATGCAGCCGCAATTTTTAAAGTAATATTTGCCGTGCCATTTAAAAGGTTTTCATTAATAACAAGTTCTTGCTTTTCGTAACCCAAACTATAAAAATAGATGATGTCGTTCACTGAAACATCATCCAGTTCATAATAACCAGAAACATTGGTATAAGCATAAGTTCCCGTCGTTTTGTTATAAACGCCAACACCGTCTAAGGGCACATTGCTTTCATCTACAATCTTACCGCTTAATTCGTGTGCTTCCACACTACCGAAAGCAGCTAAAAGTACGTATAAAATGATATATTTTTTCATTTTTTTTTAGGTTTTTGAGCATAACTTACCTATGCATTAACTAAGGTAAAGTTTGCTTAATGGTTTAATAAATAGGAAATGAATAGTCATGCAGTATTGCAACCCGTTATATTATCTATAACTGGTCTGCTTCATTTTTTTAAAATTAACCGCTTTTTTAGATGTGTTTTGGAGGAATTTTGATTTTAAAATAGAAACCGTCTTTTATATTTTCTCTATAAATATCATTTGCAGACGGATTACCATTTGAAGGGAATTTTATTGCTGAATAATTTGACGAATGAAAATGTTTATCAAATTCAACATCAAGTATTTTTGAGTTTTTAGATTCTTTATGATGATCGCTTGCTTCTGTAAGATAATCAAGTATATTGATTATTTTATGTTTATGATGAAGGACAGTTGCTTCACTAAACTCTTTTTTTAAGTTTTCATGCTGATGGGTATGGGCGTGATCGTGATGTATACTAAAATTTAAGTTTTCAATGCTATGGGATAAACTGTGCAAAACACTCTTAACTTCTTTATGTATTGGCATAAGCAAATAAATCATGCCAATGGCCAAAGCAAAAAGTTTTATGATATGTGTTTTAAGGTTTTCCATTTTTGGCTAAAATATCACTCTGTGTCATAAAAAGATAGGTTTTTTCCACCTATTTCTTATCTCACTTTTACTTACGAAAAAAAGATGAAGTCGGTTTTAAAATACACAGATTTTTTCAAAACACGTAGACGTGGCTTGCTACTAAAATTATTGAAAATTATGGCTCTTCCATCAGACTGCCCTATTTAGAGGTTTTCAATTCTTTTCGGACAATGCCAAATATAAGGCCATAAAAAAACATCTAATTGAATACAAATAGATGTTATAAAAATGAATTAACACGTTTTTAAAAACGCTTAAAAGCGATATGTTATTTATGCACCGCACTCTGCGTACACGGGCAATTACTGATCCCTTGCAGAAAATTCAACCCGATAGTTACCACATGCGTACCTGAATTATAACCTGATAAATCGTTCATTGTGACTTGATATGCATATCCAAAATAAAAAATAGACTTTTGAAACCCTACCATCGGCCCTAAATTTAAAGGCTTAAAAAACTGATCATTTAGATAGCGGTAGGATATGCCTGCCCAAAAATAATCTTCGTTTCTATTGTATTTTCTAAACTTAAAATTGATGTCGGTACTGGAACGTTTGTCACTACTGAACATTTGGTAATAAATGGATGGTTCAAATTCCAATCCACTTTTTTTAGGTCCTCTAAAGGTATAACCAGAATAGATTTGATAATTTAAAAGCAAATTAGGTTCTGCCTTCCGAATAGCTTCATCAAAATTTTTGCTTAAAATATTGTTGGCATTAAAGCTTAAAAAGAAGCCCTTGTTTCGGTACAAAGCGCCTACATCAAAATTATTATTGGTAGTCCGCCTATCATCTGTAACGTATGGATCTATGGTTGGGTTTTCATAAGTGGTATTGAAATTATTGATGTCTATTCTAAAATTATTAAGATTATAAGAAATACCAAAGGATAAGTATTGCTTGGAATAATAATCTAAAGTAAGATGGTGTGCAAAAGAAAATTTAGCGCCTGTTTGGATGGTGTTTCCATTTCTATCGTTATAAAAAGATACGCCCACACCAGTACGGTCTGCAATCCTGGCGTCCCCATAAACGGATTGGTTGTCAGGCGCCCCTTTTATGCCAACCCATTGTGTAAGGCCATTGGCCCTTATTTTTAAATTATCGCCTATACCTGCATACGTAGGCGAGACCACAAAATCATTATCTGCCAAATATTGAGTGAATACTGGTAAATTAAGCTCTTGACCAAAGCTATTTACCGTGACCAAAAGCAGTAGATATATGATTGATTTTTTAATCTGCATAATTCTTAGTTTAGATAGTTATACCACTAATGTTTGCTATCTGTACAGTGTAAAATGTCCCACAAATTCACGGTCGTTTCTATTATCATTTAGTTTTACAACGTACCAGTAATCTCCCGTTGGAAGTTCCTTTCCATGATATTTTCCATCCCATTTTTCATCAACACCCAACGTGGCTATTTTTCTACCATATCTATCAAAAATATCGAAGGTCATGTCTTTGTACTGCGAAGTACAGCCTGGACCCCATCCGCCATTTTCAGGTACAAAATAATTGGGAATACACACATCAATGAATTCAAAATACTTGGTAGCGATGGCTGTACAACCATTGCTATCTGTAACCGTTACAGTATAATCGCCAGATTCATAGATAAGAAAGGTATTGGTGTTTCCAAAAGATTGTCCGTTTAAGGTGTATTCATAAGGTGACGCACCTCCCGAAGTGGCCGCTACAATCTCATTCAGTTGTCCATCTTGCAATGCAAGCTGTAAAGGCGCAAACTGTGACACATCAAAAAGCTCCGTTCTTTTAATACAACCATTGCTGTGTCTTATATCAATAAAATGATTTAACCCGGGCGGCACATCTATAAAAATATTGCTGGTTTGATATGGTCCTCCATCTAATGAATAATCTAAATCCGAAAGATTCACTTGATCACCATCAACCGTTACCGTAACCATATTGGTTGACAGATTGTTGGTACAACCAAATTCCACAACCACTTCAGAATCTATCAATATCGATTCTGGGAATGTGATGTTCCATTCCGATTCACAACCCAAGGCATCTCGTACATACACAATGTGATCGCCGCCCGATAATCCTGTAAAATCAAAACGTGTTTGGGTCAATGTTCCTGTTACATAAGTGCCATTAGCATCATCCAAAACAACACTATATGGCATATTACCACCAGAAATATCAATACTAAATTCGCCATTCAAATCACCGTCACAAACTTCAGGCAAAATGAAATTAGGCACAATGGTTATGTCTACTGGAATGGGCTCAACAATGGTAAAATCAAATAAAACAAAACATCCCAATTCATCTTGTGCAATGGCTTGATACGTTCCTGATGACAAGTTTTCAAAAATTGA
>CAXBNH010000227.1:0-5297 GCA_963976905.1 uncultured Algibacter sp. | reverse complement strand
CTGTGGCAGGTTTTTTCAAGATATGTTTTAAATACCTCGTTTTCTTGGACCGAAGAGCTGGCACGTTTTTCTTTAATATGGTTATCTATTTTAGGGGCGGCCTATCTCAATGCCAGAAGAGAGCATCTTTCCATGGATTTTTTGTATGGTAAATTTTCTCATGCCAATAAAAAAAGAGTGTCCATTCTGATTGAGATTTTGATTTTTCTATTTGCACTTATTGTCATGGTAATAGGCGGGTTGAATTTAGTATATACTACCTTGCATTTAGAACAGCTTTCAGGAACGTTAAGAATCCCGCTGGGTTATATTTATGCCATCATGCCGTTTAGCGGATTTCTTATCATGTGCTTTGCCGTGTATCATATATCAAAAATTTCCAAAAACCAAATAACCGTTTAATTATGAGTATTGAAGTTATAAGCATTTTGGTATTATTTGTTAGTTTTTTTGCCTTGCTCATGCTAAAAGTGCCAGTGGCCTATGCTATAGGTATTTCCACCACGGTAAGTTTGTTGTTGAATATTGATAAAATGCCTGGTATCACGACTATTGCGCAACGTATGACTACTGGTATTGATAGTTTTGCGCTTTTGGCGATTCCGTTTTTTGTGTTGGCGGGAGAAATTATGAAACGGGGCGGTATCGCAAATCGACTTATCAATTTTGCGAAATCTTTAGTGGCTAGCCTCCCAGGAGGATTGGCTTATGTAAACGTGTTGGCATCCATGTTGTTTGGTGCCATTTCTGGTTCGGCCATTGCGGCAACATCGGCTATTGGAAGTATTATGACCGATAGAATGGAAGAAGAAGGGTATCCAAGAGAATTTAGTGCTTCTGTTAATATTACCTCTTCAACCACAGGTTTGTTAATTCCGCCAAGTAATATTTTAATAGTTTATGCTCTGGCTAGTGGAGGTTCAGCCTCAGTTGCAGCGTTGTTTATTGCGGGTTATTTGCCAGGCATTTTATTAGGTTTTGCTATCATGGGGTATATTGCTTATGTAGCTATAAGAAGGAAATTCGCTAAGGGCGAACGTACCCCTTTTTCACAAATAGCATCACATTTTGGCAATGCTTTTTTTAGTTTATTGCTACTTTTTATTGTGGTAGGCGGTATTGTTGCAGGTGTTTTTACTGCAACAGAGGCATCAGCTATTGCCGTTCTTTATGCTGGTGTATTGGCATTGATTTATGGTGATATAAAAGTTAAGGACTTTCCAGATATTTTATTGACCAGCGCCAGAACAACGGGCGTGGTTATGTTTTTGATTTGCACGTCTATGGCTATGTCGTGGTTGTTTTCTTTTGAAAGCATTCCTGAATTGATGAGCGGATTTTTATTAGAGCAGTTTAGTAACAAATTCCTTATTTTCTTGGTCATTAATCTTACCTTATTGATTATTGGTACATTTATGGATATGACACCAGCGGTTTTAATATTCACACCTATTTTCTTACCCGTTGTGGTAGCGTTGGGTATGCATCCAGTACATTTTGGAATTGTATTGGTTTTAAATTTATGTATTGGGTTATGTACACCGCCAGTTGGTACCATTCTTTTTGTAGGGAGTGGTGTAGCCAATGTTTCGGTCACAAAGGTTATAAAGCCTTTATTGCCATTTTTACTGATTATGATTATTGTATTAATGCTAATTACTTATATTCCAGAAATCTCCATGTTTTTGCCGGAAGTGTTTGGTTTGTAGTAGGTTATATTGAACAAGTAAGAAATGATATTGCATATTATTTGCAATATCATTTTTTTTAGCTATGTTTGCAAACCAGAACAGTACAGAATGGTTTGTGAAATGATAAAAGAATCACCAGTATTTGATATAATTCATGATAGTGATATTCCTAAATATCAACAATTGGTAAATGCGATAAACGATGCTATTGCCAATAATGAATTGTCTATTGGAGATGCTTTGCCTTCTGTGAACAGTAATTGTAAAACCTATCAATTATCAAGAGATACCGTTTTTAAAGCCTATTCTATTTTAAAAGAGCAGGACGTTATTGAGTCGGTGCCAAATAAAGGGTATTATGTGGCGAGCAAGATTAGTAAAGTGCTTTTGGTGTTGGATACTTTTAAGGCTTATAAAGAGGTGTTATATCATTCGTTTGTAAATAATTTACCTAAAAATATTATAACAGATGTGCAATTTCATCATTATAATATCGAAAATTTCAAAACTATTTTAAATAATAGCAAGGGGAAATATTATAAATATGTGGTCATGAATTTTGACCATAAAGAGGTGCCGTCCATCATTTCTGAAATTGATACTGATAAATTGCTGTTGATTGATTGGAGCATTCATTCTGGAAATAAAAACAATTTCGTTTTTCAAGATTTTGGAGATGCTGTTTTTGATAGCTTATTGCAAGCAGAACAGTTGTTCAAAAAATATAAGGCCATTCATTTTGTATATCCTACGTTTACAAACCATCCAAAAGAAACCGTTTTGGCCTTTAAAAAATTCTGTAAACGGTTTTATTTTGATTATAAAATAATAACTAAAGTAGAAGATTTTAACATAGAAAAGGGCATCGCTTATATTAGCGTAAGCGATAGGGTTTTAGGGCAATTCTTGGAACAATGTCGGAATTTGGATTTTGAACCCGGGGTGGATGTGGGCTTTTTGTCCTATAATGAAACGCCCATGAAAAAATTCATTTATAAAGGTATTTCCGTGATTTCAACAGATTTTGATACATTAGGGACTAAGGCGGCAGAATTCATCAGTAAAGATGAGGCGGTTCAGTATTATGTGCCCACAAAATTAATATTAAGAGACTCATTATAACTATGTATTATTTAGGATTAGATATTGGCAGTTCCTCCATCAAGGCGGCATTAGTGGACATGGTGTCAGGAAAAAGCCTCGGTGTGGTGCAAGAACCCAAAGAAGAAATGGGCATGTTTGCCCAAAAAAATGGTTGGGCAGAACAAAAGCCAAACGATTGGTGGTTGCATATTTGTAATGCCATTGCACAATTAAAAAAACAGTACAACGTAAGCAGGACACAAATAAAAGGGATTGGTATTTCGTATCAAATGCATGGTTTGGTATTGGTTGATAAAGACGGAAATCCACTCCGAAAAAGCATTATTTGGTGCGATAGCAGGGCTGTGGAAATCGGTCATAAAGCTTTTGAGGAACTGGGCGAAGCAGCTTGTGCATCACAACTTTTAAATTCTCCAGCTAATTTCACGGCATCCAAATTAAAATGGGTAAAAAATAATGAGCCCGATATTTACAAGAACATCTATAAGTTTATGCTGCCTGGGGATTATGTGGCTTTTAAATTTTCAAACACTATAAATACGACCATTTCAGGATTATCTGAAGGCATTTTTTGGGATTTTAAAAAGGATAGCGTTGCCGATTTTCTTTTGGAGTATTATGGCATCGATAAAGCTTTTGTACCCGATATTGTTGATACGTTTGGCGTCCAATCTTTAGTTGATGAAAAAGGCGAAACAGAAAGTGGTATTGCCGCAGGAACGCCTATTTATTATCGTGCTGGCGACCAGCCGAATAATGCTTTGTCATTGAATGTTTTCAATTCTGGGGAAGTGGCTGCAACTGGAGGTACATCTGGTGTGGTTTATGCCGTAACCGATAACCTTTCAGGAAAAGAAAGCACACGTGCCAATAACTTTGCACATGTTAACTATACCAAATCAAATCCAAGAATAGGAAAATTGCTCAATATTAACGGCGCGGGCATCCAATACCGTTGGTTATTGAATAATCTGGATGTCAGTTCTTATGAAGAGATGAACACTTTGGCTTCAGAAATTCCTGTCGGGTCTGACGGTGTTTGTATGTTGCCGTTTGGAAATGGCGCAGAACGTATGTTGAACAATAGGGAAATAGGTGCCAGATTGGTCAACGTTAATTTGAACAATCACAACAAGGCCCATTTGTGCAGAGCCGCTTTAGAAGGTATTGCGTTTTCATTTTTATATGGTATGGAAATCTTAAAATCTGATGGCATCCACCCAAAAGTGATACGTGCTGGTAATGATAATCTGTTTCGTTCAGAAATATTCGCAAATACTGTGGCGACATTAATAGAACAGGAAATAGAAATTTATAATACCACAGGAGCTATCGGTGCAGCAAGGGCAGCCCATTTGCATAAAGGCGATTTTGAAACCTTTGGAAAACATATTATGGATAATGACCATGTCATGACGTTCATGCCTTTTAAAGATAAAAAACCTTATTTGGAGGCTTACAACAATTGGAAAAAAGAACTGGAACTCGTATTAAATAATAAATAAAATCATTAACCGCCAATGGCCAAGAGCTAAAGGCTAAAAACTTAAAAAACATGGCAATTTTAGGAAACAAAGAATACTTTAAAGGTATTGGAGATATTAAATTTGAAGGAAAAGAATCAGATAATCCTTTAGCATTCAAATATTACAACCCAGACCAAGTGGTGGCTGGAAAAACCATGCGCGAGCATTTTAAATTTTCAATCGCTTATTGGCATACGTTCTGCGGACAAGGAGGCGACCCATTTGGGCCAGGAACTCAAAATTTTGCTTGGGATCAATCTTCGGATGCCATTCAAGCAGCAAAAGATAAAGCAGATGCGGCTTTTGAATTCATTACCAAAATGGGTTTTGGGTACTATTGTTTCCATGACATTGATTTAGTAAATGAAGGGTCAAGTTTTGGGGAATTGGAAAGCAGATTGGCAACCATTACCGATTACTTAAAAGCAAAGCAAGCGGCTTCGGGCGTAAAATTACTTTGGGGAACTGCCAATTGTTTTTCAAACCCAAGATATATGAACGGCGCTTCTACCAATCCAGATTTTAACGTACTAGCTAGAGCGGGCGGACAAATAAAGTTGGCATTGGATGCGACTATCAAGTTAGGTGGCGAAAATTATGTGTTCTGGGGAGGGCGTGAAGGCTACATGAGTTTATTGAACACCGATATGGGTAGAGAATTGGACCATATGGGACAATTTTTAGGAATGGCAAGAGATTACGCTAGAAGTCAAGGTTTTAAAGGGAATTTCTTTATAGAGCCAAAACCTATGGAGCCTATGAAGCATCAATATGATTTTGACTCTGCAACCGCTATCGGGTTTTTACGTGAGCACGGTTTGGATAAAGATTTCAAAATAAACATTGAAGTAAATCATGCAACTTTGGCACAACATACGTTTCAACATGAAATTGAAACAGCAGCAAAAGCTGGTATGTTAGGAAGTTTGGATGCTAACCGTGGGGATTATCAAAATGGATGGGATACAGATCAATT
>CAXBNH010000226.1:0-5323 GCA_963976905.1 uncultured Algibacter sp. | reverse complement strand
CGCATTAACGTCGTTAAAAAGCCTCGTTGTAGCTAAGGCCATAACTGTGTTTTTTGCCTAGTTGATACACAAAATAGCGGTGGTTGTTCTGTACACTTTATTGGTCTCAAAAAACAGTTAAAACTATGTACTTTAGTGCATGTCGCTTTAGCTTCTAAAAACTTTTGACACGAATTACACGAATTACACGAATTCTCACGAATTTATTCATTATTTGAAAATATATCTGCAAATAGTATGGTTGTTAATTTCACTAATTTCACAGACTTTCAGTCTGTTTTAAAAACCTATGGACTTGCAGTCCATGGTTTAGTTTTTTATGTTTTGGTTATCGTTTTAAATTATAAATTGAATTGCTGTAAGTTGTTTTTTACTGGTTGAAATTTTATCCTCAAATCCTGAACTGTCATTTCATTTTGATAACTGATTTTTGATACATTGTTAGCAGTTGTCATTTTTCTAGTTTTTAATATCTGAATTAATTCTTTTCTCGACTATATATTTCGAATATCCCTCTATCATAGCACGAACACATTCTTTTGGTGTTGTTCCGTCTTCCCAAATTCCCTTACAGGGTTCATCAATTAATTCAGGATGATTTTTCCTTACCCATTCTTCTGCCTCATAAAAAATTAAAGGGGTCGTTAGATGACGTAGTAATAGAAGTTATTTTTTCGCTTTTTATAACAATATGAAAAGTATCAGTTACATTTAAACTTAATTTTAGTGCCTTAATCAAATCATCTTTAACAGTTACAGCACAAATAACCAAGGTGTCATTCTTTACTTCACAAGGATGTCTTTTAATAATTTCATAGTTACCACCTTCTGCCCATCCTTGATAGTATAAAATTTCCGATTTAGAATTTTCAGCATATTTTAACATAGGCAATAATTGATTTGAATTGAAAGAATAAAAAGCGTCGATAAAATTATTGGCAATAGTAAGTTGCTTGTATGAATTGACGTCAGATTCTGGTTTTGATGAATTCTTACAAAAACAAAATGAAAAAATAAGTAGTAATAATAGTGGTTTAAGACTCATTGTTTTAAATACATTTGATTAATCGTCTTTTTTTAATGTAGCCCATTTATCCCAAGATATTTCTCTTCCTGGATAGGCTACGTTTTTAAATGGCCATTCTGTATTCATCCATTTTTTTACAGTATCAAATAAAAGGTTATCCATTCCTTCTTCTAATAAACTTGTTCTTACCCACATATAGATTACTGCATCAAAATTCCCGTTGTTCTTTTTTGGAGTACCAATATCAAAATCACTCATATAAAATGGTAAAATATATACACAACCAATTACTTCGCTTTCATCTAAACTGACTACTGTATAAGTAAAAGAACTTCTCATTTGAAATTCTGCCTGATGCCATCCTAAATCAATTAAATCCTGTTCTAAAGTCAAATCTTTTGGCCAGCCAGCCCAAGTTGGGAACATTTCTTGAAGTTCTTTTGAACTTGACATAACAGCATCATAATCCTTAACAACATCATTAACTGTTAGCATTCTCAATCTAAAATGTTCATTTTCTTTTGATTCAGGAACAACAAAATCTATTGGTATTAAAGGACTAAACTGAGCATTGATATTAGTACAGTATCCAAATAATAGGATGCAAATGATTAACTGGTATTTTTTCATTGTTTGTTTTTTTGGTTTTTTGAGTTCGGGTTGTTGGTTTTTCGCTTTTCTATTTTCATACATATTACATCTTGTTTCTTGTCTCTTGTGTCCAGCTTCCAGCGACAAGCGTCTAGCATCTTGCTTCTTACGTCTTACGTCTATTTTTTACTTCAACTTCATCAATAAATAGGAAAACATTAAAGCGTCCGATTTTGCCCTTTGTTCATTTGTAGATGAACCTGCATGACCTCCTTCTGTATTTTCATAATAATAGGTTTTGTACCCCATGTCATTCATTTTGGCTACCATTTTACGGGCATGGCCAGGATGCACCCTATCATCCCGCGTAGAAGTATAAAAGAATACTTCGGGATAATCCATTCCTTCTTTGAGATTGTGATAGGGCGAATATTTTTTAATGTATGCCCATTCTTCAGGAATATCCGGATTACCGAACTCGCCCATCCAACTGGCACCTGCCAACAGTTTGTTATAGCGTTGCATGTCTAACAGCGGTACTTGACTAACAATAGCATTGTATAAATCCGGTCGTTGTGTAAAAGCAACGCCCACTAACAAACCACCATTGCTACCGCCCATTGCGCCTAAATGCTTTGGTGCCGTTACTTTTTTTGCAATCAAATCTTCGGAAACGGCATAGAGATCGTCAAAAGCATTTTGTCGCTTTTCTTTTATGGCAGTTTGGTGCCACTTGGGACCGTATTCCCCACCTCCCCTAATATTGGCCAACACAAAAACACCGCCTTTATCTAGCCATGAGACTCCATAAGTTGCAGCGTAAAAAGGGGAGAGGGAAATTTCAAATCCGCCATAAGCATATACCAAGGCTGGGTTGGTTCCGTTATTTTTCATGTCTTTGGCTGCTACCATAAAATAAGGCACCATCGTGCCATCTTTTGATTTGGCTTTGTATTGCGTTACTTCATATGTGCTGGCATCAAAAAATGCCGGTAATGATTGGTGGACTTTAAGCGTATTATTACTTGCATCTGCATAATACAAGGTAGTTGGTGTTATAAAGTTTGTGAAAACTAAGAAATATTTATCTGAAATGTCATCGGTACCAACAACTCCAATAGTTCCAAAATCAGGCGTGTTTACTTTTTGACTTGTCCATTTTCCATTAATGAATGAGTATATGTACAATTGGCCAGTAACATTTGTCAATAGGTTGACCAGTAATTTATTTTTGGTCGTTGAAACCCCTGAAATACTTGAAAATGCATCGGGCTCGACAATCACTTGAACTTGTTTATTCCCTTTCAATAATTCGGTAAAATTGAGACTTAAAAGCGTTCCGGTTTTATAGGTTTTGGCATTCACTTTCCAATCCGATTTTAATTGAATAATAAATTGATTATTTAAAATACCATTTGTACTGGCATCTTCAGGAATGTCTAGTTTTGATTTTATTATGCATCCAAACGAATGTCTGTTCTGAAAAAGTCGTCAAGCTTCGTCTAACTAATGTGTATGCCTGAGTGCCATCACGTAAAACATAACCATAGGTCATAAACGCATCGGTAGATTCTCCTTCGTAGATGAGTTGGGCATCTTTCAACGAAGTGCCCCGTTTCCATAGTTTTACTTGTTTGGGATAACCGGAATTGGTCATGGTGCCTTCTCCAAAATCTGTCGCAACAATCAAAGTATTTTCATCTATATAACTGGCAGATCCTTTTGATTCATCGATTGAAAAGCCGTTTTCTATAAATTGCTTTTTATCGACATCAAACTCTTTGGTAACCACGGCATCGCCACCGCCTTTGGATAGTCGAACTAAAAAACGATTATAATCAGGGTATAGCCCACTACTTCCTTTATAGACCCATTTTATATCATCCTCTTTTAAAAGTTCATCTATATCAAGCAGCGTTTCCCAAACTGGATTGCCATTGGTATAGCTTTCTAATAAACTTCTTCGCCAAATACCCCTTACGTGGTCCTCGTCTTTCCAGAAATTATAAACGTAGTTGCCGTAAATAGTAGGATAGGCTATTCTTTCAGAAGAATTATATATTTTTAAACTCTTGTTATAAATGGCCTGATAGTCTTTTTCGGCACTCAATTCTTCAACGGTCGCTTTGTTTTGTTTTTCTACAAACTCCAATGCCTTTGGGCCATCAATTTCTTCTAACCACAGGTATTTGTCTTCCTGCGCTTGAGTCATTAGGATTATTCCGAATAATGATAATAGAAGTAAGGTACATTTTTTCATTTGATTGGTTTTTAGGTAAACTGTTTTTTTTAAATTATTTGATATTTTTTGCATTACTGCTACCGGTGTATCTCTTAAGTTCTAGTTCCTTTATTCGTTTTGTCCTTCTTTCATATTCCTAAACCCCGCTGCATAAAAGTTAGGATCAATAGCCAATTCATTTTTAGTGTCCTTCATATACTCATGTGTCCAATTGGTGGTTGGTTTAATCCATTGTTCTTTGTTATCGAGTTTTACTTTTATTGGCATATCAAATCCACGAACGGCATTTAGCCATCGATAGGCGAATTTGTTATCCTCAAAAAAGTATTCTAAAGTTGGGATTTGTATAGTTCTTAAGTACTGATCAAAAAATGTTTTTAAATCCAATCCCGACTGTTTGGCTATATAATTTTCAACATCGGATGACGTTACTGTTTTATGGTAAAATTCTGTATTCAAGCCGGTTAGAATAGCTCGCCACTTTTCATCATCATTAATTACTTGCCTTAATGTATGCAAAACAGTAGCAGATTTCATGTATACATCTTGTGTGTAACCTTGGTCGTTAACGTCGTAATTCCCAATAATAGGCGTGTCGTTAGCAATTGCTTGAGAAAGTCCCTTTATATAGTCTTCCCCAGCTTTTTTCCCAAAATGATATTCCACATACAAGGCTTCAGAGTAGGTTGTAAACCCTTCATGAACCCACATATCTGCCATGTCTTTGTAGGTGATGTTATTCGCAAACCATTCGTGACCCGATTCGTGGATAATGAGATAATCGAATTTTAGGCCCCAACCTGAACCCGAATAATCAGAACCTTCCATGCCATTAACATAGCCTCCAGAGTAGCCAACGGAACTTTGATTCATAAAATGGATAGGGACCGAACCAATGCTCAAAGGCTTCCAGCATCAAATGTGCCTGTTTGAAATGAATCTTCGCTTTTTCTAGGTTTTCTGGCAGTACATAATAATGGCATTCAAGTGTTCCTTTTATCCCTTTGTAGCTATCTGAAAAGTGGACGTAATCCGCCACGTTAAGACTAACCCCATAATTGTTGATGGGGTTTACTACGGTCCATTGATAGGTCGTTTTTCCATCGCTTTTCTTTTCTGTCGCTGTGAGTTTGCCATTGGCAACGGCCATAAGATTATCGGGAACGGTAATGCTTATCGTCATACCATTATCTGGCTCATCGTACATGTGATCCTTGTTTGGCCACCACAAACTGGCGCCATGTCCTTGACTTGCGTTATAAATAAAAGGGCTACCGTTCGCATCCTGTTTATACGTAAAACCTCCTCCAAAAGGCGGGTTTGGGTCTTCTTTGGGACTCCCTTCATAGAACACCTCGATCTCTTTTGATGATCCTTTTGCCTGGTCCTCTTTCAATTGGATGACATAGGCATTTTCGTCTTGTGTAAAGGCCAACGATTCGCCGGCTTGCATAACTTTTGTT
>CAXBNH010000225.1:0-5333 GCA_963976905.1 uncultured Algibacter sp. | reverse complement strand
TAATTGGTTGTAAACCGTTTTATCCCATTGGCTTGGGTGTTTTACGTCAATCCAGACTACATCGCGGTATTCGCTATCAATCAAGGCCAAATCTGGTGTGGCAGAACCATCAAAATTTTCAGACCCATCACGAATGGCAGAAATTGTACCCAAAAAGAACAGGCGTTTTCTACCAGCAATATCTTTTATATAAGGCCTGAATTCCACAGGTTTGTTGACCGACCAGTCAAATTCTTTTCTGGACTCAATTACTTTTAAAGGCATGGCAGAAACGCCCGCATAGCCTTGCTTTTTTGAAGCGTGGTCATAATAATACAGTTTATCAGTACCATCGGCTGGAATAAAAACACTAAAAGTCAAACTGGTACGCTCATCGCCAACGGGCTCCAAACCGAACCAATGGTAGAGACCGCTGTAAGCACCTGTATCAGTGTCCGAAAAATCAAAATCGGTTACAAAAGGCTGCTGATTTTGATCGTCTGGTAATTTTGGAATTTTTACGGCCGTTTCCATATTCCAAGGCAATGGGTCGCTAAAACCACCCAAAAATTTTAAAGACTCAGCTTGCAATTGCGATACTTTTTCGGCTAAGGTATTTTGTTTGGTCAAATAAGGGTAGTGATGCATGTTTTCTGGGCTTATGTAAGTGCCTTTCCCTATCATAACCCGTTCAATATAATCATTAAAATCATGTGCGCCATTCTCAATAACCATGACACCACCAAAAGTTGGATATGGAAACAAAAAGCCTTTCCACTTAATCAAGCTCACAACTTCTACCCATGCGCCTGCATCATTTTTCATGTAAAACGTATCGCTGGGTTCTAAAGTAAATAATTGAAAAAAATTAAAACGTTGCACGACAGCGTTGTAAGTATTTCGACTAAATTTTAAAGATTCCCCAATGGAAAACGTCACAGGGATCCTGTTTTCACTAGAAAACCTTGGGAATGGCGTGGTACTCGATACCGAAAAAACCTCTTCGGTATTATCGCTAATGCCTTGCCAAACATATTTTTCGGTGGGCTGAATGGCCATGGTCCACTTGTTTTCATTATCAACGCGAACTAAATGGGGTAACGATACGTCTTTGGTTTCGCCCACACTTTCGTTTGCCATGGAAAAAATATTCCGTAATGGCTGAATGCGCTCATTTCGGGTCAATGGCAGTTCATGGATTTCAACACGATTTAAATTATTGAAAACATTGTAGGTTTTCATATAGTCGTACATTTTATAATGCCAGCCCACCACATATAAAATTCCGAAGAAAATAATTAGAAGCGCCAAAATACCAAGTCTTATTCCTGTACTTGGGGATTTTCTGAAACTTCTAAGTCCGAAAAACAAAACCACAGCACTTAAAAGAATGATGAAAATAAATTTTCTAAAAAACAGCAATGCAGGTTGGTAATCATCACGCAATACGAATAAAACGATAAGCAATACCAACGCCCATAGTATGGTGATTGTTTTTTGTTTTTTACCTATGCTCCAATAGTTTTTTATCATGTCTTTATTTTTGTCATTCCCGTGAAATCCGATAATTATAGGGAAGGAATCTTATTAATTTAATTCTCATATTCAAAGCGAATTCCTGCCTTTGCAGGAATGACAAACTCACAACAGACCTTTATCCTTCAAACGCTCTCTGGCACTCTTTTCTTCGGGTTTTGGGGTGCTTTTGATTTCTTTTTTGGCTTCTTCAATCACTTTGGGCTTTTTTGTTTTGATATCGTCCACAAAATCCTTTCCTTTTTCAATGGTATCTTGCATGATGTCTTCCAAAGATTCTGACTTTTCTTCTATCGTTTTTGAAGTTTTTATAATAAAACCCGCTAAATAGGTTCCTATTATGGTTCCTAAAATACTGGATGCAAAGGTTGAAATGGTATTATAATTATAGCCTATCGGGATTAAAAACTGGGCAATCACGATGAACCCCAAAAACAAAAACGCAATAAAAACTAAACGCAATAACAGTTTTTGTTGATACACAAAACCCGTTTTGTCCTCGGGTTTCATTTGCAATTCTTTTGAGTTAACAAGCTTATTTACAAAACGATACAAGTCGTTACCGTTGGATTCTCGCCAATAGAGCAGAATCCCGAATAAAATGGAGGCAATAAATACGATGAGTTCTAGTGTCATTTCAAGAAGTTAAAAGTAAAAAGTTAAAAGTCAACCATTACTAAATTAGTCTATAATTTTCAAATATTGTTACCAATCGTTTCAATGGCCCAATCTTTCAACGATTCATCCCAGGTCTTAAAATGCTCGTAAAACGCTTCTTTATCGTACCAATACCAAAACAGCACATCTTTTGGCGATACATTAACAAGCAATTTCCATATCAAATCTTGATGTTTGGCATCCAATGATGAATGTGGTTCGTGCAAGGCTTTAAAGAGTTTTAAATCTACAATATCCGCTATTTTATATTGATTGCTCATTTCCATTTTTTCCAGATAACGTTCAACGCTCATCAATTTTTTACGGGATATTATATCCATTTTATTCAGGTAACTTTTATATAAAATCGGGTCGTTTAAAATTTCTTTTATGGCATGCTTTGGATTTTTTAAAAGTTGTGACATTTCAAACTTTTTAATACGCTCATAACGCTTGGTTTTTACAACCGCTTCCAGATTACATTCAATTATGACATGGTCACGCAATTTTTCCATCATTTCGGGTTGCCAAATGTGATAAATCAACACCTCGTGACTGGTATCTTTTATCGCTTCTTTATACCATATTTCATCTTCAAAAACCACAATAGGTGTAATAAAATCACGCAATACATAAACACCTCCAAACGCTTTTGTGTAAAACGAATCAGTAGTAAATTGCAGTTCATGCAAGTTTAAATCCCTATCACGTAAATCGCCGTATTTTTTAGCCAAAGCCAACAACTGTTGATGCAGGTTTTCATCAATAAAATTGTTATCTCTGTGAAATGTTTCAATAAGTTTTAATTGCTCTCTTTGAAGGGCGTCCAAATCATCAATCAAATGAAAATGAATTGAAATAATATGGTATTTCAAAACATCCAAAGGTTCATAAAAAGCATCAATGCCTTGATTAAAATCCAAACAAATGGCGCTATCTCTAGTTATATCGTTTATTTTATCGCCATGGGCTCTAAAAATATGCTTCATTATATCCCTATCAAAGGTATGGAACGGTTGATAAAGCGGTTTGCCTTTTTGTAAAGGCGAGATAATAATGCCTTGCGGATTGGCCTCACCATTATTTAAATAATGAATGCTTTGCTTTTCCTCTGAAATTTCGGGACTCCACCCCATGCCATCTATTGAAAACGTACTGAGTTTTGTGGGTTCAAAACCCAACTTTATTAAGCATTTATTATAACGCTCAACCAGTTTTCCACTTACGGGAATGAGTTCACTTCTATATAGATTGGCTTGTTTTAGTTTGTCCATATTTTTTTATAATTAGAAAGCATAATCATACCCATCCTTCTTTTGCCTTACCTCCTTGTGCCTTTTTACTTTTTCATTCCAACAACTTATGAACCAAAGCATACTGCAATAAAACAATAGTTCTCATATCTTGAATGTCGCCATTATTTAAAATCTTAATAGCTTCTTGAAAAGAAAGTTCCAAAACCTCAATATCTTCGGCTTCACTTTCCAACCCGCCACCATCGTTAACTTTCATAGCGTCGGTGTATTCGCCAATGAAGAAATGCATTTTCTCTGTCAATACCCCGGGGGATGTATAGGCTTCATAAACTTTTTTTACGTCTTTAATTCTATAGCCCACTTCTTCTTCCGTTTCGCGAATAATACATGCTTCGGGGTTGTCTTTATCGAGCATACCTGCACAAATTTCAACTAAAAATCCGTCGCCATTACCATTCATAAACGTTGGCATCCTGAATTGTTTAGTCAAAATAACGGTTTGCTTTTCTTTATTGTAAAGTAAAATACCTGCGCCATCTCCCCTATCATAAACCTCGCGCATTTGGCTGACCCATTTTCCACTTTTCATTTGGTAATCAAAGGTCATTTTTTTTAGAATGTAATAATTATCTGAAAGCAGTTTGCTTTCAATGTTTTTTAGGTGCTTAACTGCCATGTTCAAAAGTTTTTCGGGCTTCGGTTTCAATGCTTAATTGGTTGATTCTATCCGCTACTTTTCGTTTGAAATCGGTATCTGCAATGGTGGCCACATTATCTAAATAACGTACCACTTCTTGACGACGAATTTCAGAAAAATCTAAACCTTTCATATTCCCACGCATCAATTCTTGAAGCATATTAAACTTTTTATCATATTCTTGTTTAAAATAGATTTCTGGATTTTCAAACCAAGTTCTCTCCAGATCAAAATCCGTTAGCCGCAATGAAATGGCCGATTGTATATTACGAACATCCCGCGATGAAAAGAACGGAAACGCTTTTTGCATCTCTTGATAAAGATGGGCATAAAACAAATGCTGATTGGTTTTAAATTGTTTTTCAACATTGTCATAAACAGCATGAACCCTTGCTTCTGTTGGTTTATCTGAAACACTTAAAATTTCGCCCATGTTTTTTGCCAAACCTTGGTCTTGCAAATAACTGTAATTTTCTGGGTTTTGCATATTCACAAAATCGGGCATGGTGGCATCCAATTTGCGCCACCATAAATGATCTTGGTCTAAAAAATCGTGTTCGGTACGTGCGCCATCAATCTTAAATCGGCCTTGTACACGCGAAATAACGGCTTTATCCAACATTTCTGGGAGATTTGTAAACAATCCGATGGAACTGTTGCCATAATTGACCGCATAAGCACCTTCGGTATATCTTAAAAACACGCCAATCACTTCTTTAACGCCAGCCGAAACGCCTTGTGCGGTTCGCTCTTGTAGATTATTTTCGGCATCGTCAATAGGCGCAAAAATCAATTTTGAAGGGTCTTGCAAAGGTTTCATCCATTCCACCATTTTTTCGGCAGAACCTCCCTGAAATGTCGATATCAATGTATCTGGCATGGGATGGAACAAAAACGGAATCTCCAAAGTATCGCAATGTTCTTTTAATCGGGTAGCAATGGCGGCAATCAGCATACTTTTTCCCGTTCCAGGAATACCGTAACCCATAAAAACAGGCATAAATCCACCCAACTCTTGAAATGGATTTTTCTTTGCCGTAAAATCATAACTCAGCATCCGTTCGGTCAATCGGCGTGCAAAATGCTTCGCATCACGGTTTCCTACAATTTGTTCAAATTTAATCTTATTAAATTCAATGCTTTTGGCGGTTCCTGAAAACACATTGTTCCAGCCAGATACTGCAAACTCGGAGTTTTCCAGTTTATAG
>CAXBNH010000224.1:0-5337 GCA_963976905.1 uncultured Algibacter sp. | reverse complement strand
ATCAAATTCCGTGTCCAAAATGTATTGCAAAGATGGACCTCCAAAAACACTAAGGGGGCCTAATACTTTAATGCCAACCAAAAGCGGGGCGTCCAGTTTTTGCATTTTAAAACTGTCATCATTATAATCGCTTTTGGTAGCGCTATAAACTAATTCTGGTCTAAAATAGATCTTGTTTCCTATTTTGCCAAAAAGCCCAAAATGGTAGCCTACATTCTTATCTGGGTGTTGTGCATTATCTCCAATAGATTCAAAATAATCGCCATTGGCATTGTAGTTCAAGCCACCTTTAAAACCAATACCAGTAGCTGTTTGTGCATAGCTGGCAACAGATAGTAAAACAATGGCCAGTAGCAATAAAATTATTTTGCCTTTTGAAAATTGGGTTTTTAGTTCTTCCTGTAGGTCATCGGTTTTTTTCATAATATTCTTTTTTTTAGATTTGACTTTTTCATAATATCAAAAACGTTGCCAAACGAAAATTATTTTCCTGTAATGATAAAAATGTTTATAAACTTATTCGCCAATTTGATATTTTAAAGCGCAAATCAGTTGGTTAGCTTTGACGTCTATTGTAATAAAATCGTTTGTAAAGGTGGTCGGGACTTTGGAAATGCCTTTTTCGTAACGTATGTCCAAACCAAATTCTCCAAGTTCTAAGCCTATTCCAATGTGGGCAGCTAATAAAAAATTGTCGGTCTGGATGTTTTCTGATTTACTGTTATGTGAATTTTTGAAGTCTGAATTCATTATAAATTGAAAATCAGGGCCAACAAATATACGACCAATTTTTAAAAATTCTACACCTAATAATAAGGGTATTCTAATTTATTTAAAGCATAGTCAGAACGATCAAAATCTATGTAAGTGCTTTTGGTTTGAGTATATAAAATTTCGGGTTGAATATATAGTGGCAATGAGGCAATTTCTTTTTTTGCCCATAAACCAAAATGATAGCCAGCCCTTCCTCTAGATGATGTGCTATATTGCAAGCCATTAAAATCAGGTGTTGTTTTTAAGTCGCCATTAGCATTATAATTAATGCCGGCTTTAATCCCAAAACTATTAACTATTTGAGAATAAGAACTAATCGATAGTAAAACCATAACCAATATCATTAAAGGTGTTTTTCTGGTTGCAGATGGGGTTTAAAATATCTTTTAAAAGTATCCATATTTTTTAGGCTATTTGTTTTTTTTTAATTTGAAGTATCGAAAATACAAAAACAACTGTAATAAAAAGATTGTTTTTTATCATTGAATTTGCTTACGTGAATTTAATAATAAAATCAATGACTATGAAAACCCAAAGACTAAAATTTAAAGTTTTTTTATGCACTTAAACCCACCACTTACCGTATTATAATTAAAAAAATATGTAGGTTTGCCAACTGATTAATTGACAGCATGAAATTTGAATTAAAAGCAAAAGATTTACAGAGCAAAGCAAGGGCGGGAAGCATTACAACAGATCACGGCGTAATTGAAACGCCTATTTTTATGCCTGTGGGTACGGTAGCCTCAGTAAAAGGCGTGCACCAAAGGGAACTTAAGCAAGACATTAATCCAGATATTATTCTTGGTAATACGTATCATTTGTATTTGCGTCCGCAAACATCTGTTTTGGAACAAGCTGGAGGACTTCATAAATTCATGAACTGGGACCGGAATATTTTGACCGATTCTGGTGGTTATCAAGTATATTCGTTATCATCCAACAGAAAAATAAAAGAAGAAGGCGTTAAGTTTAAGTCGCATATCGATGGTAGTTATCATGTCTTTACTCCAGAAAATGTGATGGAAATTCAGCGTAGCATTGGAGCTGATATTATCATGGCATTTGATGAATGCACACCCTATCCATGTGATTATAATTATGCCAAGCGTTCCATGCACATGACGCATCGTTGGTTGGATAGATGCATCAATCATTTAGAGAAAACACCGCTTAAATATGATTATGAGCAGGCGTTTTTTCCGATAGTCCAAGGCAGCACCTATAAAGATTTACGCAAGCAATCTGCTGAATACATTGCCAATGCTGGCGCGGTAGGTAACGCCATTGGAGGTTTGTCTGTTGGTGAACCCGCAGAAGAAATGTATGCCATGACTGAAGTGGTTACTGAAATATTGCCTGAAGACAAACCGCGTTATTTAATGGGTGTTGGTACGCCAATCAATATTTTGGAAAATATAGCGTTAGGTATTGATATGTTTGATTGTGTCATGCCAACAAGAAATGCTAGAAATGGCATGTTGTTTACAGCATACGGAACGGTCAACATCAAAAACCTAAAGTGGGCAAATGATTTTTCGCCAATCGATGACATGGGCATAACCTTTGTAGATACAGATTATTCAAAAGCCTATTTGCGCCATTTGTTTTCAGTAAATGAACGGTTGGGCGCTCAAATAGCAACCATCCACAATTTAGGATTTTATTTATGGTTGGTTAGAGAGGCAAGAAAACATATCTTAGCGGGAGATTTTAGGGCCTGGAAAGATATGATGGTTAAACAGATGGATAAAAGATTATAAAAAAAGACTTTAGACGTTAGTCTATAGTTAATAGAAATAAACATTTTTGGCTAAAGGCTAAAGGCTTTTTATAAAGTGAATGAAAATACTTGATTGGTACATATTAAAACGTTACTTATTTACATTTTTAATGATGTTGCTACTGTTTATTCCTATTGGAATAACGGTGCATTTAGCTGAAAAAATAGGTAAAATCCTTGAAAATGAAGTACCGATTGGTGAGGTGCTTATGTACCTTTATGATTTTACCATCTATTTCGCAAACATCCTTTTTCCGTTGTTCTTGTTTTTATCGGTTATTTGGTTTACCTCAAAACTGGCGAATAATACCGAAATCATTGCTTTTTTAAGTTCGGGTGTTTCCTTTTCAAGATTTTTAAGGCCATATCTTGTAGGTGCAAGTATTGTGGCTTTTATGGCATTGATATTGGGACTTTTTTTAGCGCCCGCTGCTAGTAAAGGCTTTAATGAATTTGATTTTAAATATTTTCATCCCACCAGAAAAGACTCGCAGGACCAAAACGTGTATAGACAAATTAGTGACAATGATTTTATATATGTGAGCAGTTTCAATTCTGACGCAAAACTAGGGTATAATTTCACTTTAGAACATTTTGAAGGCAATGCTTTGACTTATAAAATAGATGCAAAATCTATTAAATATATTGAAAAAGATACAACATACAGACTTGCCGATTACGTTAAGCGGCGCATAGGTGAATTTGACGATGTGATAGAAAGGGTAAGAAGAAAAGATACCTTATTTAATTTTGAAGTAAAGGATTTAGTACCTGTAATTTACGAGGCAGAAATTTTGCCTTATAATGAGTTGGTGGAATTTATTGATAAAGAAGAAAAAAGAGGGTCTTCAAATATTGGACGCTACCAGCTTGTAAAATATAGAAAATGGAGCTTGCCGGTTGCCATATTTATTTTAACCATTATTGCCGTGTCGGTATCTGCTATGAAACGGCGTGGTGGTATGGGCGTAAATTTAGCGATTGGTATATGCATTGCCATGGTATTTGTCTTTTTTGATAAAATTTTTGGTGTCATGGCAGAGCAGTCCGATTTTTCACCAATGATAGCGGTATGGTTTCCTAATGTCATTTTCGGTATTTTAGCGGTTTATCTGTTGTACCATGCTAAACGTTAAAATAAAAAATCACCTGCATTTACATTTTTTGGTTTTCATAGCTGGTTTCACGGCTATTTTAGGCGAATTGATTTCCATAGACGCCATTCCATTGGTTTGGTTTCGGATGGTTTTTGCCACTTTTTTAATGTTTTTATATATCAAGATAGCCAAGGTTGATATAAGAATTCCGAAAAAAGCAATAATCAAATTATGTGTTGCTGGGGTTGTAATAGCGTTGCATTGGATCACGTTTTTTTCATCCATAAAAGTATCAAATATTTCCATTGCGCTAGGCATGTTTTCAACAGGCGCTTTTTTTGCATCTATTTTAGAGCCCATCATATTTAAGCGTGCCATCATTTGGTATGAAATTGTATTGGGATTATTTGTTATTTTGGGCGTGTTTATTATAACCCACGGTGAATTCAAATACATTACCGGTATCCTTTTAGGCTTATTGGCTGCATTTTTATCATCATTGTTTGCAGTTCTTAATGGAAAATTTTTGCAAAAACATTCCCCTACAACTATTTCGTTTTATGAATTTGTAAGTGGCGTGTTGTTCCTTTCTGTTTTCATCCTTTTTTTAGAAAAACCTTTTTCTGTTGAATTCTTTAAACTGAACATTTTGGATTATGGTTACCTTTTCATTTTAGCATCCATTTGTACCGCTTATGCTTTTATAGCGGCCGTGCATGTTATGAAGGTTATCAGTCCTTATACCGTTGTGTTGAGTTATAATTTAGAGCCTATTTATGGTATTTTAATAGCTATGTTGCTTTTTCCCGAGCAAGAAAAAATGAGTCCTTCTTTTTATTTGGGGGCCAGCGTTATTTTCATCATGGTATTGCTAAATGCTGTATTGAAAAACTGGAAGCACATAAAAAGAAATCGTTCATAGCCTTCTATCACAATTAAAGTTTTTATATTTGTAGGCTGACCAAAATGAAACATCCTAAAACCAAAACGTATCTTTTTTTATGATAAATAAGATTCCTTTTTGTTTTTCAGCTTTTATAAATACTAATATTTAAATCTGATTAAATTATAAATTCTTATGGAATATTTAGAATTTGAACTTCCGATAAAAGAACTTGAAGACCAATTGCAAAAGTGTAAAATGATAGGTACAGAAAGTGATGTAGATGTTACGGAAACCTGTGGACAAATTGAAAAAAAATTAAAAGAGACCCAAAAAGAAATTTATAAAAACTTAACGCCTTGGCAACGGGTACAAATGTCACGCCATCCAAACAGACCTTATACTTTAGATTATATCAGGGCCATTTGTGGCGATACGTTTTTAGAACTTCACGGCGACAGAAGTTTTAAAGATGACAAAGCCATGATTGGTGGATTGGGCAAAATAGGCGACCAAAGTTTTATGTTTATTGGGCAACAAAAAGGCTACAATACCAAAACACGCCAGTACCGGAATTTTGGAATGGCAAACCCAGAAGGTTACCGTAAAGCCTTGCGATTGATGAAATCTGCAGAAAAATTTGGTATTCCCGTAGTCACTATTTTAGACACACCAGGAGCTTACCCAGGTTTGGAAGCAGAAGAACGTGGACAAGGAGAAGCCATTGCAAGAAATATTTTAGAAATGACCCGTTTAAAAGTCCCGATCATCACTATCATTATCGGCGAAGGAGCCTCTGG
>CAXBNH010000223.1:0-5340 GCA_963976905.1 uncultured Algibacter sp. | reverse complement strand
AATTTACATGGTATTTCGCAATGGTTTTCTGAAAAAAATGTGGTGTTAAAAGAATTTGTTTATGAAAACGGTGTACTGCATGGCGTATCCAAAATATACAATCCCAAAGGCGAATTAATAGTAGAAGGAGCATACAAACAAGGAAAAAAACACGGCATTTGGAACTACTATGAAAATGGAAAACTTGTTGAAGAAAAAGATTTCACATCTACTAGTAAATATCAAAAGTAAACAAAAAAAGACTGCCTTTTCGGGCAGCCTTTTCCTCTTTTTCATAAGCAATTTATCAACCAACCAAATTTAAAATTACTTATTACTACTAACCAAACGGTTTCTTAATTTGCTTGTGCAGGAAGTAGCACTTTATCAATAACGTGTACTACGCCATTTGTCCCTTGAATATCAACCAGCGTTGTTACTATATTGCTCATTCTATTATTGGCATCGGTTAATGTAAATGTTGTTGCATTTGCAGTAATTGATCCTCCCAAAGTCGTTACTGTACCACTTGATAATTGGCTTGATTGCACATTGCCACTAACAATGTGCTGTAATAAAACGGCATCTACTGTTGCTATAGGAATATCTGTAAGTGTATTTGCATTTAGTTCTGTAAGTAATGATGTAAAAGCACCGTTGGTAGGTGCAAACACCGTGAACGGTCCAGCAGTAGCATCTGAAACCGTGTTAATGTATGGAACGGTTGGGTTTCCCGTATCTGCATACTGTAATACAGATACCAATGTTGATAATCCTGGGTTTGTGGTTGCAAATGTAGCTATGGTTGGTAAAGCAATCACTTCATCAATTACATGCACAATACCGTTTGATGTTGCCACATCTGGAATTGTTACTGTCGCTCCACCATTAAAAGTCACTCCAGAGGTGCCATCATAGTAAAGACTTAATTTTGTAGTGCCTGGTCCATCAGCCAAGGTATTTGTGTAACCTGTATTTCCTATAAGTGCAGAAGATGTAATATTAGCTCCGCCAATTACGTGGTTTAACAAAATTTGTTTCAGTACATCATTAGGTACTTCCGATAGGGAATTAAACCCTTTATCTGCCAAAAAAGTAGTAAATGCCGCATTAGTGGGAGCCAAAACAGTTTTGTTTCCTGCAGCCGATAAAGCATCAACCAAGTCCGCTTTAATGACAGCATCAACAAGAATGCTTAATTCTGGAACTGCTTGTGCGGTTCCAACAATGTTCAAAACTTTTGGGGTGTTGTCATCATCGCTATCGCACGATGAAAATGTCAGTAATCCAATAAATAAGGTTACGATAATTTTTAAATAATTTGAGTTTTTCATTTTTTTAAGATTTTAAAGATATTTTTTGTTTAACAAATATATATAAATATTAAACAATAATATAAATTTTGTTTGTTAATTTTGTTATAACGTTAAACAAAAATGTATTTTATCGATTGTTAACTTATTGCTTTGAATAGAAAAATAGGGCAATTATATGTATCTTTGTAGCTTAATTTTTTTATAATGAAACGAGTAATTATTGGACTATCAGGTGGTGTGGATTCTAGCGTTGCGGCTTATTTATTAAAGGAGCAGGGCTACGAGGTTATTGGTTTGTTTATGAAAAACTGGCACGATGATTCTGTTACTATCTCAGATGAATGCCCGTGGTTAGATGATAGTAACGATGCCATGTTGGTTGCAGACAAATTGGGCATTCCCTTTCAAACGGTCGATTTAAGCGAACAATATAAAGCGCGCATTGTAGATTATATGTTCCATGAATATGAAAAGGGACGAACGCCAAACCCAGATGTGCTTTGCAATAGGGAAATCAAGTTTGATGTTTTTATGAAAATTGCCATGGAACTTGGAGCGGATTATGTGGCAACGGGACATTATTGCAGAAAGGGCACTATTGAAAAAGATGGAGAAACCGTTTATCAATTATTGGCTGGCGTTGATAAGAATAAAGACCAATCGTATTTTTTGTGTCAATTATCCCAAGAGCAATTGGCTAAATCATTATTCCCAATAGGCGAACTTACAAAACCAGAAGTACGTAAAATTGCGATGGAACTAGATTTGGTAACTGCTGAAAAAAAGGACTCCCAAGGCCTTTGTTTTATAGGCAAAGTGAAACTGCCAGATTTCCTTCAGCAACAATTGAAACCAAAAGAAGGCGTGATTGTGGAAGTACCAAAGGAAAGTGTTTTTTATCATTCAGAAACTCCAAACTTTAATTCAGAAGAAGAAAAACTCCAATATTTAACCCGGAAAATAGATTATACTATTAAAGACGGTAAAATAGTTGGAAAACATCAAGGGGCCCATTATTTTACAAAAGGACAGCGAAAGGGCATGGGCGTTGGTGGTTATGTGGAACCATTATTTGTAATTGATACTAATGTGGATAATAACGTGATTTATACAGGCGAAGGCAAAGATCATCCAGGGTTATTTAAAAAAGCATTGTTTGTATCCAATGAAGAATTGCATTGGGTTCGTGAAGATTTAGCGCTCGCTTTAGATGAAACCATGCAAGTTATGGCGCGTATCCGCTATCGTCAACCTTTGCAAAAAGCCATATTGCATAAAGTGGATACTGGTTTGTATGTTGAATTTGAAGCCTTTCAATCAGCTATTACAGAAGGCCAATTTGTTGCTTGGTATTTAGAAGATGAACTCATAGGTTCGGGAGTAATTTCGTAACTTGTCATAAAAATTTCAAAATATGATGTGGGGAAGAATGCTCTTTTTTTTTCTTGTCTGTCAATCTGCGGTATTTTCCCAAACACAAGATGCTTGGGTCTATTTTGCTGATAAGGAAGATGTAGCTGCTTCTTTAGAAACTCCCATAGCCATTCTAACTCAAAAAGCCATCGATAGAAAACGTATCCATGGTATCGCTATTGATGCACGAGATGTTCCCGTAAACGAAAATTATATTCTTCAAATCAAAAATGCTGAAGGCATTACCGTTATGGCAAAATCCAAATGGTTCAATGCGGTGCATGTTAGGGGAAATCAATCTGATATTGAAACTTTAAACAGTTTAGGTTTTGTAGTCCGAATTGATTTTGCCAATAAAAGTTTGAATGCCAGTAAATCTGTTCTTCAGAAAAAGCAATCAAAATTAGAAAACACAGTTAGTGATTTCAATTATGGCAATGCGCTAAACCAAATAAAAATGTTCCATGGCGATGATTTGCATGCAGCAGATTATACAGGCACGGGTATGACCGTAGCGGTTATAGATGCTGGTTTCCCAAATGTAAATACCATGACATCGTTCCAAAGATTACGGGATGCAGGAAACCTTTTGGGAAGTTATGATTTTGTAAACAGGGATGCTGATGTTTTTACAGAAACAACAAGTAACCATGGCACATGGGTTTTGAGCGATATGGCAGGCTATATTGAAAACCGATTTGTGGGCACCGCTCCAGATGCTTCTTATCATTTATTTATAACAGAAGATGATACTAGTGAAAATCCTGTTGAAGAAAGCTATTGGGTTGAGGCCGTAGAACGTGCTGATAGTTTGGGCGTTGATGTCATCAATACCTCTCTAGGATATACTACTTATGATAATCCCAATTACAGTTACACACCTTCTGATATGAACGGAAATACGGCATTTATAACCAAAGGCGCCAATATCGCTTTTGAAAAAGGCATGCTTTTGGTAAATTCTGCCGGAAATTCAGGGAATGATAGTTGGCAAATAGTTGGTGCTCCCGCAGATGCCGCAGGGGTTTTAAGCATTGGTGCGGTAAATGCCAATGGAAATTATGCCAGTTTTAGCTCTAAAGGCAACACAATACAGCCCATTCAAAAGCCAGACGTTGTGGCACAAGGGCAAACCAGTTATGTGATTACAGAGCATGATGTGATTGCAACGGCCAATGGCACGTCTTTCAGCTCGCCTATTTTAGCGGGCGGCATCGTGTGTTTGTGGCAAGCTCTACCATATAAAACTAATGTGGAACTCATGCAATTGGTCAGGGAATCGGCTTCGCAGTATGCAAATCCAGATTATTTTTTAGGATACGGGATTCCAGATTTGAAAGCTGCGCTAGATGTTGGTATTTCTTCTGAAGCTTCCATAAATATAAATGACTTAAAACTATTTCCCAACCCCACAGAAGGCCTGCTTTATTTCAATATCTTTTCAGATAAAAATCCAGTGACATTGCGTCTTTTTGATGTTTTAGGGAGAGAAGTGTCTCGTGTTTTGCTTTCTATTGAAAATAATCCTATGGATATATCTTCATTATCCAACGGTATCTATTTAGCAAAAATAGAATCAAAAAATACTACAAGAACAACAAAGATTTTAAAAAGATAATGGCCAATAAAATCACAGAATTATTTCAAATTAAGTATCCCATTATACAAGCTGGTATGGTTTGGAACAGCGGTTGGCGTTTGGCCTCGGCAGCAAGTAATTCGGATGTTTTAGGGCTTATTGGTGCGGGTTCTATGTATCCAGAGGTTTTACGGGAACACATCCAGAAATGTAAAAAAGCGACAAATAAGGCATTTGGTGTCAATGTGCCGATGCTATATCCAGATATTCAAAAAATCATGGATATTATTGTGGAAGAAGATGTGAAAATTGTATTCACGTCCGCAGGAAATCCAAAAATATGGACCACTTGGTTGAAAGCGCACGGTATTACAGTAGTACATGTGGTAAGTAGTTTGAAATTTGCATTAAAGGCTCAAGAAGCTGGAGTAGATGCTATTGTAGCCGAAGGTTTTGAAGCTGGGGGCCACAATGGTAGGGATGAAACCACCACATTTACACTCATCCCCATGGTAAAAGAACACATTTCAATTCCGTTAATAGCCGCTGGAGGCATCGCTACAGGGAACGCTATGTTGGCAGCGATGGTTTTGGGCGCTGATGGTGTACAGGTGGGAAGTCGGTTTGTAGCTAGTCAAGAGGCTTCGTCACACCCTTCTTTTAAACAATTGGTCGTCAATGTCAAAGAAGGCGATACGCATTTAACCTTAAAGGAATTGGCACCGGTAAGACTTATTAAAAACAAGTTTTACAATGATGTTCAAGAACTTTATAAAACAGTTCCAACCGCTGAACAATTGAAAAATCTATTGGGAAAAGGCAGAGCTAAAAAAGGCATGTTTGAAGGCGATTTAGAAAATGGAGAGCTAGAAATTGGTCAAGTTTCAGGTTTGATTCACGATATAAAACCAGTTGCTCAAATAGTTGAAGACATAATAAATGAGTTTGAGGATGCTAAAATTAAGGTTTCAAATATGTAGCCATAACTATTTAATTACATTAATTCAAGTTGCTAGTTTTCAAAGTATAAAAACAAAGCAAAGGTTAATTAAA
>CAXBNH010000222.1:0-5368 GCA_963976905.1 uncultured Algibacter sp. | reverse complement strand
GTCCGCGCATAAAAGCCAAAGGCGCTATTTGAATCGTGCCGTTTTCTATATAATGCGCTAACTTCTCTGGGGCAATCATATCGCGCAACGCATCATATAAAGGTTGCATATACGGGTCCAATTTCTCTTTTAAATCCCCTGGAAGAAATCCTAGATTTTCACCAGCTTCCACCGCAGGACGTGTTAAAATAATACGTTTTACCTCTTTATTTTTTAACGCTTGTACTGCCAATGCTACGCCTGTATAGGTTTTTCCTGTTCCTGCAGGGCCTATGGCAAAAACCATATCATTTTTACGCATCAGCTCAACCATTTTACGTTGGTTGGCCGTTTGGGCCTTGATGAGCTTACCGCTAACACCATGCACAATGACTTCGCCGCTTTTTTCAGATGTTGAGTAATCATCGCTGCTTTGGCTGGTCAGCACCCGCTCAATCGTATTTTCATCTAGCTTGTTGTATTTCGCATAATGCTTTAAGAGCATGGACATTCTGCGGTCAAATTCCTCTAGCAATTCTTCATCACCAAAAGCCTTTATTTTGTTCCCTCGTGCTACAATTTTAAGTTTGGGAAAGAATTTTTTTAAGAGTTCTATATTGGCATTTTGCGCCCCAAAAAATTCTTTGGGTGTAATGTCTTCTAATTCAATGATTATTTCGTTCAAAAGGCGTGGGTTTATTTTAAAATGATTCTGATATTGATTGAATTGTAGGTCACTCAGACAACATGTTTTATTGGTTTTTATTGTTTTAATCCATAAGACTTCAGAAACCCATATTTTTCATTTAAAACATCAAAACGAAAACGAAAAATTTATGTAGGTTTGTGATACCCTATAAAACTCAAAAATAAACAAATTTGAGTGACCTAACATTAAAAACATATCAACAATTTTGGGAACGCCAATTATTACCTTAACAACAGATTTTGGAGAAAAAGACCACTTTGCCGGGGCTATTAAAGGTGCTATTTACAGCGAGCTATCTGATGTTAAAATTGTTGATATCTCGCATTCGGTATCGCCGTTCAGTATTTCGGAAGCCGCTTACATCATTCAAAACGCTTACAGTAGTTTCCCTAAAGGCACCATCCATATTATTGGTATCGATTCTGAATTAAACCCAGAAAACAAACATATTGCCGTAAAACTGGATGACCATTATTTTGTTTGTGCCAATAATGGAATTATGAGCATGATTTGCGCTGAAATTGCACCTGAAAAAATTGTGGAAATCAATATACACGATAAAGTCCAATCCAGTTTTCCCGTGTTGGATGTTTTTGTGAGAGTGGCTTGCCATATTGCCCGCGGTGGCACTTTGGAAGTGATTGGTAAAACCATAACAGACATCAAACCCATCAAGCATATCAAACCTTTTGTTAATGATGATAAAACACAAATTATAGGAAACGTGATTTATATTGACAATTACGGCAATGTTGTCACAAACATAAAACGTGCTTTTTTTGAAGACGTGCAAAAAGGACGTACTTTTGAAATATCGGCACGAAACTATAAATTTAAAACCATTTTTAAGCGCTACAGCGATGTGGTAAATTTTGATATTCCAGAAGAAAAACGGCACGACGAAGGCAGGCGCTTAATAGTTTTCAATTCTGGAGATTTTTTAGAAATTGCCGTTTACAAAAGCAATAGCGCCACATTTGGCAGTGCCGCTACCCTTTTGGGGTTGGATTTAATGGACTCGGTAAGTGTTAATTTTAGTCCCGTTTCCATATTGCCAAAAGCGGTTGAGATTAATTGATAAATGAAATCGTTTTGAATAAAAATAAAATTAATTAGTAAATGACAAAAATTAAAAGATGTCACATTGAGCGCAGTCAAAATGCTTTTGAAAACGAAATTCCCAATGTCTTCGACTTACTCTGTAAGCTAACTTCTTTCAAAATATATTTTGAACTCATTAATGCTCAGACTGACAACAAACATTCTACAATTTTTTCTCATGTACTTAGTGAAAATTACCAACGAAACCCATAAGTTATAACAAATGCTAGCCATCCTAAAAAAAGAAATAAACTCATTTTTCGCATCGCCCATAGGCTATTTGGTCATTGCTATATTTTTAGTTTTAAACGGGCTGTTTTTATGGGTTTTTAAAGGCGAATTCAACATATTGGATTATGGTTTTGCAGACTTGTCTCCGTTCTTTTTGTTGGCACCCTGGATTTTAATATTCTTGATTCCTGCCGTAACCATGCGTAGTTTTTCAGATGAAAAAAAACAGGGTACTTTAGAATTGTTGCTCACAAAACCCATTTCCTCGTTAAACATTGTTTTAGGAAAATATTTCGGCGCGCTCCTCTTGATTTTAATCGCACTTGTTCCAACATTGCTTTATGTTTATACGGTGTATCAATTGGGAAATCCTGTTGGGAATTTGGATATGGGCAGTACACTTGGCTCCTATTTTGGATTATTGTTTTTGGTGGCCGCTTACACAGCCATTGGTGTTTTTACATCCTCTTTAACAGATAATCAAATTGTAGCGTTCATCGCTTCCGTTTTTATTTGTTTTTTATTTTATACTGGTTTTGAAGGTATTGCAGAGTTTACCTCAAGTAATTTTATAGACCATTTGGGCATGAGTATGCATTTTAAAAGTATGGGCAGAGGTGTTTTAGATACCCGAGATATCATCTATTTTTTAAGCGTTACCCTGTTTTTTTTAATGCTTACCAAAAATAACTTAAACAACGAGCAAAAATGATACTCACGCCCGCATTTATTGCCATGATGCTTTTTGTATTTATTCTGGTTTGGCTATTTGTAAATACCATTGACAAACGCAAATGGCTTGGTTTTTTAATCAGTTTGGTGTTGGCGCCCGTGGTATATTTTTATTTGTTTTATCCTATGCTGAATATTTTCAGTAGCTACCACCATCAAAAACATTTTGATTCTGAAGCATGGAAAGAAAAACCAGCATTGCGCTATGAAATGACAGATAAAATCATTCAAGAAGATATATTTATCGGAAAAACAAAAACAGAGCTTAAAAATCTTTTGGGAAAAAGCGAATGGAACACTTGGGATGAAACCATCAAAGCAAATTCACCCGATAAATGGAATTACAATTTAGGCTTTAAACCCGGAGCTTTCAATAACATGCAGGAAACCGTAGAACTTATTTTTAGCAACGACACACTCAAAACAATCCGCCAATATCAAAAAGAACTCACTTTTGAATAAAAACATAAAACATATCGCTTTACTTATCATCGTTTTAATAGCGATTAATTACTTAAGCAGCCTCATATTCAAACGCTTTGATTTAACTTCAGATAAACGTTATACATTAAGCGAGGCGTCCATCAACACCATTAAAGATGCGGATGCACCCATCATTATTGATGTGTTTTTAAGTGGCGATGATTTTCCTTCGGAATTTAGAAGGCTTCAAACCGAAACCAAACAATTGCTTGAAGAGTTTTCTGCTAAAAATAAAAATATTGTGTTTCATTTTATCAATCCGCTTGAAGATGAAGCTCATAGAGAACGGAACATCCAACAACTCAACCAGCGAGGCCTACAACCGATGCGTTTGAGCGTGCAAGAAAACGGAAAATCCACCGAAGCCATTATTTTTCCTTGGGCATTGGCGAGTTACCATGATGCTACGGTCATCATTCCGTTGGTAAAAAACAAAATCGGGGCGTCGCAACAAGAATTGGTTTCCAATTCCGTACAGCATTTAGAATATGCTTTTGCAGACGGATTTAGCAAATTGACCAAACCCAAACGCAAAAAAATCGCCATTTTAAAAGGAAATGACCAATTGGAAGATAAATATATTTTTGACTTTGTTAAAAAATTGGGGGAATACTATTTTATCGCGCCGTTTACCTTGGATAGCGTTGCCAAAAATCCTCAAAAAACATTGGATGAACTGGAAAATTTCGACTTGATCATTTCTGCAAAACCAACAGAAATATTTTCCGAAGAAGAAAAATTGGTTTTAGACCAATTTTCCATGAACGGTGGCAAAAGTTTATGGATGCTGGATGCTGTTGCCATGGAAAAAGACAGTCTGTATCAAACAGGAAAAAGTCTTGCGTTTCCAAGGGATTTGAATTTGACCGATTTCTTTTTTAAATATGGCGTGAGAATCAATCCCCTTTTGGTATGCAGCCTCTACTCTGCCCCAATAACCCTAGCCGTTGGGGAAGGCAGCGAAAGCCAATTCCAACATTTGCAATGGCTGTATTCGCCTTTGGCTGCATCAGAAAACAACCACCCTATTGTCAATAATCTTAACTTGATAAAGTTTGATTTTGCCAACCCCATAGACACTTTAAAAAACACCATCAAAAAAACCATTTTGTTGCAAAGTGCCACTTTGAGCAATTTGGAAGGCGCTCCAAAAGAAATCAGTTTGGATATCGTGACCCAAGAAGCAAATCCCGCAAGTTTTAATAAAGGCCCACAAACATTAGCGGTTTTGCTGGAAGGCAGCTTTACATCGGTTTATAACAATAAAATAAAGCCTTTTAAACTTTCCAAAGAAATCGATACCGGCAAACCCACAAAAATGATTGTGATTGCTGATGGCGATGTTATTAAAAATGATGTGATTGGCAACAAACCACAAGAATTGGGCTTTGACAAATGGACTGGAAAAACATACGGCAACAAAGAATTTTTACTCAATGCCGTCAATTACCTTGTGGACGATGATGGACTTATAAACATTCGTTCCAAGGAAATAGCCGTTGCTTTTCTGGACCAAGAAAAAATAGCCGACCAAAAAACCACGTGGCAATTGGTTAACATATTGCTACCGTTGGGGTTATTGGCTTTCTTCGGTTTCGGCTTCCATTACTACCGAAAGAAAAGGTACACCGCTTGAATGTTAATAAGTTTGTTTCCTATTTTAGGCTGTATCCAATATATTTGTAAGTAGTATTTTTTTTAATTAAACTCATAACTTCATAGATGAAATTTATAGTTTCAAGCACGTATTTATTAAAGCAATTACAGGTTTTAGGAGGCGTTATAAACAGTTCGAACACCTTACCTATTTTAGATAATTTTTTATTTGAATTGGATAACACTACATTAACGGTATCAGCAAGTGATCTAGAGACCACCATGTCATCTGCTTTAGATGTGGAAAGCGACAGCACAGGCAGCGTGGCCATTCCTGCCCGATTATTATTAGATACTTTAAAAACATTTCCTGAGCAACCTTTAACTTTTGTGGTTGAAGACAACAACACCGTTGAAATTAGCTCCAATCACGGTAAATATGCTTTGGCTTACGCCGATGGTAAAGAATTCCCTAAAGCTGTGGAATTGGAAGATCCAAGCAAAACCGTGGTTACTGGCGATATTTTGGCAACCGCC
>CAXBNH010000221.1:0-5415 GCA_963976905.1 uncultured Algibacter sp. | reverse complement strand
ACGGTGCTTCGCCCTTTTTCCAATCAGAACTATCAAAAGCGTTTGTTTCCCATCCATTTGAGGGGGTTTTTTCGGTGTAATCTACCAGGGCGGAAGTTTCATCGGAAGCACCAATAATGGTATTGTATATTTTGGTTTCTTCTCCCAGAAAACGGTAATAGTCATTATCAATTTTTATTATACCAATTAGCGAATGGTTTTGTGAGGTCCAATGCTGAGTTGGGGAACCATTAAGTTCTGAACCCATAGACCAGATACTGAAATTTGGATTGTGGGTTACCAATGGGTAAGCAGGCGCTCTAAGTGCTTCTTGAGAAAACAGGGTGTTTGATACTATTAATGCTATTGAAAAACAGAACGCTAGAACGTGTTTTGGTACTTTCATTTTTGAAATTGTTTTAATTGAAAAATATGATTACTAATATATTAAATATAACTTGTTGTTTTCTATGGTTTTAAGTTTGAATTTTTACTATAGGCATCCCATAATTGATCTACGTTAAGCTTCGTGTATTTTTCCCAAAGCTCTGGAGTATAATCCTTGGCCCTTAATTTTTTGTCTAATTTATAAACGATTTTCTTGTCATAATTTTGGCTAACCCAAAGTAAAAACCTAGCGGTAACTCTATAACTGTTTTTGTAGCTATGGTCATTTGAGAAATTAGGTAAAGACCAGCCTGCTTTTGTGTTATCGACGCCATATTTGTATCTAACAAAATCTGCAATACCTTCTGTAAGCCATCCTGGTCCGGCATTATTGGAGTATGATTGAATGATGTGCATGATTTCATGTGTCATCAAATCTAAATCTTCAGGTTTTTTATGAAGCCATTGTGAGCTCACGGTAACCTGTCCGTTATGGGCATAGGCAACACCATCATAAGTAGTATCAATTTTGACGGTAATATCGGTTCTCGCTTTTTTATTGAAATCTTTCATCAATTTGGGATACACCTTATAGATGATATTTTCAAAGCCGGCAATGATATCAGGCGATAGCGTGGTATCCTCATTGGTTACGAAAATTTTTATGTTTTTTTGACTAAAAGCAGCAGGAGGTACACCGCAAAAAATGATACTGCTGAATAATAGTAAGATGCTCTTTTTTGTTTGAATTTTTAAGGTGCTGATTTGCATGCTTTTCATTTTTTAATTGTTATTGGTTGGTCATTTTTTAATTATTTAAGAGTTTTTGGTAGTTTAAATTCAATTAAGCTTTCAAAAGTAGGTATAATTTTTAAATTTAAGTAAAACGATTTAGTTAAATCTGTAAATGATGTGTTTTTGTTATTTAACCTAGAGAATTCTTTGAGGTTTTGACTCGGAGTTTAGAAAAACTTTGGAAAACAGAAAGTTTTTGACATACTTTAAAAAGTATGTTTTTGAGATATTGCATAGCATATTTTAAAGTGGTTGTCATAAAAAAATGCTTTGTGAAATCAAGGGTCATTTATGGGAGGCAAGAAGCTATTATAATAATATACTAGATAAATATTAAAACCAAGAAGTTTTTAGCCCATGTTAAATTTAAGTATATGTTAAAGATAACAAAAAAGAGTATTCAGATTAATTAGTGTTGTTTTTTTTAGTATATCGACGGCCCTACCTCGTGGTAGCTCATAAAATAAAAAATCCATAAGTGTTTTTTTTACACTTATGGATTTTTTATTTTATATTTGCAAATATATTTTTCTTTAGTATTTAAAAAAAGTTTTTTATGGAAATATTTCATTTTTATAAATTTTTTCATAAAACTAAATCTAATTAAACAAGTTGAAAAGTTATTTACAATTAACCATAATTTAAAATGAACAAGAAAATTGATCAACAAGCAGCAGATAACATAAGAGCGCTAGCTGTAGCCATGGTAGAAAAAGCAAATTCAGGACATCCGGGAGGCCCCATGGGAGGTGCTGATTACATGCATATTTTATATTCTGAATTTTTTAATTTCGATCCATCTGATATGGAATGGCCGTTTAGAGATCGTTTTTTCATGGATGCCGGTCACTTGTCAACTTTAATGTATGCACAGTATTATCTTTTAGGAAACTATGCTAAAGATGATGTTGCCAATTTTCGTCAATGGGGGTCAATCACGCCAGGACATCCAGAGGTTGATGTAAGAAGAGGTATAGAAAACACGTCAGGGCCATTAGGTCAAGGACACACTATGGGTATTGGCGCTGCTATTGCCGCTAAATTTTTACAAGCACGTTTTGGGGATTGGATGAACCATAAAGTATACGGTTTTATTTCTGATGGTGGTATTCAAGAGGAAATCTCTCAAGGTGCAGGTAGAATTGCTGGTCATTTAGGATTGAGCAATTTTATCATGTTCTTCGATTCAAATGATATTCAATTGTCAAGTTCTACAGATGAAGTGACTAGCGAAGATACCGCTATGAAATATAAAGCTTGGGGATGGAACGTGGTAACCATTGACGGTCATAACCATGATGAAATCAGAAAAGCATTAAAAGATGCCAATAACGAAACTGAAAAGCCAACGTTGATTATTGGTAAAACCATAATGGGTAAAGGTGCTGTGGCTTCAGATGGTAGTATGTTTGAGGGCTATTGCGAGTTGCACGGCCAGCCAATTGGGCATACTGGTGCAGATTACAATAAAACCTTATTGAATTTAGGAGCTAATCCAGAAGATGCTTTTGCAATCTTTGATGAGGTTAATGATTTTTATAAAAAGTTATTAGAAGAAAAGAAAAATAAAGCTGCGGAAAAGAAAGCTGAAATTTCAAAATGGAAAGATGCCAATAAAGATTTGGCTAAAAAATTAGATTTCTTCTTTTCAGGAGAGCTTCCAGAATTGGATTTCGCATCCATTGCCCATAAACCGGGCTTAGCAAGTAGGGCAGCATCTTCAAATGTATTGGCTTATTTGGCAGAAAATGTTGAAAACATGATCGTGTCTTCGGCGGATTTATCAAACAGTGATAAAACCGATGGTTTCTTAAAGAAAACCACCGTACTTCAAAAAGGCAATTTCAATGGGTCGTTTTTACAGGCGGGTGTTGCGGAGTTGACCATGGCTTGTATTGCTAACGGTATCGCATTGCACGGCGGATGTATCCCTGTGGTAGCAACATTCTTTGTGTTTTCAGATTATATGAAACCAGCCATCCGTTTAAGTGGTATTCAAGAATTGGGCGTGAAATATGTGTGGACGCATGATGCGTTTAGAGTAGGTGAAGACGGGCCAACACATCAGCCTGTTGAACAAGAAGCGCAAATCCGTCTATTGGAAAAGCTTAAAAACCATAGTGGTAAACCAAGTTTCTTGGCATTACGTCCTGCGGATTCCGCCGAAACAAGCATCGCTTGGAAAATGGCTATGGAAAATAAGGATACACCTTCAGGTTTGATCTTGTCAAGGCAAGGTATTAAAGACCTTCCTGCGCAAGGTGATTCAAGAATTGAAGAGGCTAAAGCAGCAGAAAAAGGAGGTTATTTAGTGAAAGCAGTTGAAAATCCAGATGTCGTTTTGGTAGCGAATGGTTCTGAAGTGGCAACGTTGATCGAAGCCGCTAGAATTTTAGAGGCTGAAAACGGACTGAAAGTAAGCATTGCATCAGTTATTTCAGAAGGACTTTTCAGATTACAATCAAAAGATTACCAAAACAGCGTGATTCCAAAAAGCAAACCGCTATTTGGTTTAACAGCAGGATTACCGGTAAATCTAGAAGGTCTTGTAGGCGCTAACGGCAAAGTGTTTGGATTGGAACATTTTGGGTATTCTGCACCAGCAACTGTATTGGACGAAAAATTCGGTTTTACAGGTAAAAAAGTAAGCAAAGAAGTATTGGCATATTTAAAAACAGTATAAAAACGAAATAAGATGAAATTTTTTATTGATACAGCAAACCTTAAGGATATAGCAGAAGCACAAGCTTTAGGCGTATTGGATGGCGTTACAACAAACCCATCATTAATGGCTAAAGAAGGCATTACAGGAGCAGATAATATTATAGCACATTACAAAAAAATATGTGAGTTGGTAGAAGGCGATGTAAGTGCCGAAGTGATTTCAACCGATTTTGATGGTATGGTAAAAGAAGGCGAAATGCTTGCCGCTTTACATCCACAAATTGTTGTGAAACTGCCTTTAATTGCAGATGGCATTAAAGCCTGTAAATATTTTTCAGATAAAGGGATAAGAACCAATGTGACCTTGGTGTTTTCTGCAGGGCAAGCATTATTAGCTGCTAAAGCTGGTGCAACTTATGTATCGCCATTTATCGGTCGTTTAGATGATATTTCAACAGATGGTTTAAACCTGATTTCTGAAATAAGGCTAATTTATGATAACTACGGTTTTCAAACCCAAATCTTAGCAGCTTCTGTTCGTCACACCATGCACATTATTGATTGTGCCAAATTAGGAAGTGATGTCATGACAGGGCCTTTATCGGCTATAAAAGGCTTATTAAAGCACCCATTGACCGATAGTGGTTTAGCACAATTTTTATTGGATTATCAAAAGGGAAATAAATAATTAGCAAAAAATTGTTTTGAATATTTCTTTAAAAACATGACGGTCGGTTTAAGAAAACATAAAGAAATACAACAAATAAAATTAGCTGTTGATTGTATTATTTTTGGCTTCAATGATAATCGGTTAGAATTGTTGTTGATCCATAGAGGCTTTGAACCAGAAATAGGAAAATGGTCTTTAATAGGAGAATTTATAGGCAATGATGAAGATTTAGATGACGCTGCCAATAGGGTTTTATATGATTTATCTGGTTTACAGAACATTTACATGGAACAGGTTAAAACCTTTGGTAAGGCAAATAGGGATTCCTCAGGGCGCGTTGTTTCAATTACATATAGCGCCATGATTTTGAAATCGGAGTACAACGAAGAACAGGTAAGTAAATATAACGCAAAATGGTTTTCTATTGACGATTTGCCAGAACTTGTTTTCGATCATAAGGATATGGTAGAAATGGCAATTATGAGATTGCGGCGTAGAGTTAGGAACACACCAATTGCTTTTAATTTGTTGCCTCCTAAATTTACATTGCCTCAATTGCAAGCGTTGTATGAAGGTATTTTAGATGAAGCTATTGATAAAAGAAATTTTAGAAGAAAGATTTTTCAAATGGACTTTTTGGTAAAGCTAGATGAAAAGGATATGTCTGAGTCTCGAAAAGGAGCTTACCTATATCAATTTGACAAAGCGCTATACGAAAAAGAGCAATATTTTAATCTGTAATTGATTTTCATGTTTTTTATGAAAATCAATTACAGAATTTTTTTTAAAAATTTTAAAAGTGTTTTTGATACACTTATAAAAAATAACTATATTGCAGAGTGGATTTTTACATTTTTGATTTATGTATTTAATAAAATTCTAAAAAGTCTTTTTAAGGTTTGTGCAAAAGACAATAAAAA
>CAXBNH010000220.1:0-5424 GCA_963976905.1 uncultured Algibacter sp. | reverse complement strand
ATATCAATACCATTGGCTTTTAAATAATCGATTTCTTGTTGTCTGGTCAGTTTTTCATCTCGAATAGGTGTTACAATCTTAATATGTGGCGCTAAGGTTTGAAAAATCATATCAAAACGCACTTGATCATTTCCTGCACCTGTACTACCGTGAGCAATGTATTCAGCATCAATACTTTTAGCATATTCAACAATTTCAATAGCTTGAATAATACGTTCTGCACTTACAGATAAAATGTAGGTACGGCATTGATATTTTTATAGGTTGAAACGCCCATTTTATAAGCGTTGCTTTCTATATGATCAATTTCAGCTTGGGTAAAACCTCCCGTGTTCACACTAACCGCATGTACATCGTATTCTTTTGAAAGGCTTACGGCACAATACGAAGTATCCAATCCGCCACTATATGCTATTACTAATTTTTTCATTTAATATATTTATATAACTTATTTTATCAAACTTTTTATTCCCACCTTCGCAGGAATGACAAACATTTATTTCAAATGGCCTATTTCCGACTTAAAACATTCGTTAACATAGTATCTAAAACTGAACTCATCCCGTAATTTTCCTAACTTTTCAAGCTCTTCAACCAACACGGCAGACATTTGGGATAGTTTAACATGTGTCATTCCTAATAATTCATTATAATGATGCACTTTAGGTGTTTGTGCAACCGAAATAAGAAACGTGTCAGAAAACAATTCGGTCATTAGAGACATCAATAACAAACCAAGATTGTAATTTCGACATTCCCGATCTACCCACAAAGACGTTCGCTCAAATACAGAATGCCCTTTCACATGGTGTTCATGGACAAAAATATGACCAAAGATCCGATCATCTTTTTTTAATATGAAACAGCCATTTTCAGCACGTCTTTTTAGCATGTCAACACTTACATAATAAAGCGTAGCAAGTTCTTTGGATCGTTCTGAAATAATTTCCAATGATTTATTTGAAAGTTTATAAACGAGCTTTATTTCTATCTCTTCTTTTGCACAATAGAGCTCGGCTTGTTCTATAACACTTTTAATTTCTATGTCCAATGTTGTATCCATTTTAATGTATTGTTTTTAAAAAACATACTTTTATTTTAATCAACAACCTAAAAACCAATAATTTGATTCTAAAATTAAATGACCCATTAAAGCATGTTTAACTCTAACAATGATTTATTTACACCTATAAAAAATAACGAAAATTGAAAGTCATCTACTTTCTAGAAAAACAACCCATTAGGGGCGGTTTTGAGGAATACGCACAACAGTAGTTTTAGTTTTTTCTACTAAAACATAAGAGATAAGAGATATGTGGTTTCCTGCTTTCACTGAATAACTACCTAAACTATTAACTCTAAATCGTCGGCGCAAGCCCCTTTCGTTAATATAAGGTGCAAAATTACAATTTATTATTAATTATACAGCATGATATATAAAAAAATCAATGTCTTTATATATCATGCTGTATAATTTTTTATTTAAAGTTCTCTTACCCAAATATTACGGTAGCTAACGGGGCTACCGTGATCTTGTAACTGAATCGGCCCTTTACCATGAGACTGGTTTTTAGGCCAACCTATATACTCTGTGGTGCCTTTAATTTCAAAATGATCTTGAACCAAAACGCCATTATGAATTACCGTAATAGTAGCTGATTTTGATTTATTGCCATCGGCATCAAACTCAGGCGCATGGTAAATAATATCATATACATTCCATTCCCCAGTAGGAACAGATGCTTTTGCCAAAGGAACGGATTGCTTATAAATAGAACCTACTTGGCCATTTACATAGGTATCGTTATCATTATTATCCAATACTTGCACCTCATATTTTCCTTGAAGGAATATCCCACTATTACCTCTGTTTTGGCCATCTCCTTTGATTATTTCAGGTGATTTCCATTCAATATGAAGCTGTGTAGATCCGAATACCTTTTTGGTCTGTATCGTGGCATTTTCGTTTTTGTCCCCTCTATCTACAGACATGCTTTTATCATCATTCAACTTCCATGTAATAGCTGTAGAATCAGCAACCGTCATCCATTCATCCATATTTACACCATCAAACAAAACAATGGCGTCACTTGGTACACCGTTTTGCCCAACAGGGTTTACGGTTGGAGGGACTGGTTCATAAAACTCTGTTTCTTCTGGTTTTGTTGGTTCTTCCATTTCTTGTTCAACTTGTTGGGTTGTATCCATGGCTTTTTCTTCCTCTTGTTTACAAGAAAAAAAACAACTCACTACTAAAAAGGGTAAAACAATTCTTATCATATTATAAATTTATTTAAGTTCTTTAATTTTAATGTTTTTAAACGAGACTTTATTGCCATGATCCTGCAATCCAATATAACCAGTTCGGAATTTCCCAAAATATTCCCAACCTTTAAATTTTGAATTGTCCACCATATCGTCCCAAGGTTTGCCGTGAACAGGAAATTCAACAATATCCACACCATTTAAAGTTACCTTACCTTGATTTTTACCGTGATCAATTTCCAAAACACAGGTGTTCCATTGTCCAGCAGGCTTACAAACATCTTGACTGGGCTGCACCATATCATACAAAGCACCAGCTTGATGGGTTTTTGGTTTTACCTTGGCGTCTGGATGCCTTTCATTATCTATAATCTGGATTTCTGGGCCTGTTTGATAGGCTTCTTTAAGATTTTCATCCTCATGAACGCCCCAAAAGAAACCGCTGTTACCACCTTCTGAAATCTTCCATTCCAAGGACAAAATAAAACTTTCAAATTTTTGTTTGGTAATAATGTTGTTACCATGCTTTTCCGATGGTGTAAAGACCATCTCATCGCCTTCAATACGCCATGCTTCTGGTATATCGTCCTGCAAATAGCCTCTCCATTTATCAAATGACGTGCCATCAAAAAGCACCATCCATTCACCATTTGAATTATTTTCAATAATTTCCGAAGTTTTTGCTTCTGTAAATGCTTTTGTGCTTTCCGATGCTTTTTGTTTACAAGAAACAAGTAATGCTAGGGCAAACATAAAAACAATGTATCGTTTTATAACAAACATCTTTAATCCTTTTATATCCATTGTGTTTTTTTTAAAATATTTTTTATCAATTAATTAAATTCCCAGCAGCATCTCATTGTGCTATACCCATTCTATTTGAATTGTTCACACATTTTGCCAACCAATCCGCTTCATATGCAAGGCCATGTTTTTCAAGAACATCCTGAGGTACACCATCCCAAACATTGGGGGTATTCCCTTTATAACCTATCGCTTCAATACCTTCTTTTGATGTATAATAACCAGTTAGCGTTAAATTACGTATTCGCGAAAAAAATGCTTCGCCTTGTATCAATTTAGGCTCTGTGTTTTTGGGATAGGCAATTTGATCGCAAATATGCAAGCGTTCGTCTTCGGTAATGGCAACAAACTCTTTATTGTACAATGTATAGCTAAAACTATCTAACCACATAAGACCGCCCCTAATAGGCACTTGATGCTCCTCCATATCCTTAACAATAAATTCAATAAATTCTGTAATACCAACCTCGGTAGCAGCAGGATATTGATCGGTTTTTGGCAATATGATGTCACATAAAACCGCCATGGTAGTCAGCTCATGTTCGTTAAAAAACGTAGCTTCAAATAGCTTCTCGTCCCTTAATTTCTCACTTTCAGTCCTGCCATATGATGGCGCTTCAACAGCCTCGGACAATGTGTTTGTGTCCGTTGCGGGCGAACAACCTTTCAATGCAAATCCAGTAGCCACAGAACCTATCAACAATGATTTTATTGTATCGCGTCTATTCATATCTATAAGGTATTAAATATTTTGGGCTTTTAATTGACTGACTATATAATCACAGGTTCGCCATGATAAAGCCAAAATGGTCCATGTTGGATTTTTATCTGCCTGTGATACAAATGGACCTGCATCAACAATAAACACATTTTCAACATCGTGCAATTGCTGGTATTTATTGGTCACAGATTTTTTAGGATCATTGCCCATTCTTGTAGTGCCCACTTCATGAATGATTCTACCAGGATTTAAAAGTCCGTAATCTTGCTCTTTACTTGGTCTTTCCTCCAAGACTTGCGCACCCATACCATCAAAAATCTCTTCAAATGTTTTGTTCATATGTACGGCTTGGTCTTTTTCGTATTGGCTCCATTTATACTGGAACCTCAACACGGGTATACCCCACTCATCTACAGTATCTGGGTCTATTTCACAATAATTGCTTTCCATGGGAACGCTTTCCCCTCTTCCTGCAAGCCCTATAACAGAACCGTAAAATCGCTTAACATCATCTCTCAAGGCGTTGCCATAGCCTCCAATCTTTTCGCCAATAAACGCATTCAATGCATTGGGGTCAAAACCAAAACCATAAGCTGGCATTCTTAAACCTCCCCACATTTCTATATGATACCCTCTTGGAAAATTTAATTTTTTATTGTTTCCCCACCAAGGTGAATATACGTGCATACCTCCAACACCATCTTCATTATATGTTTTTCTATTCATCAAATCTGGAACAAATGCTGTCCTGTTAAGCCCTGTGGAATCATGCAGATATTTACCAATCAATCCACTGCTATTCCCTAACCCATCTTTATGCACGTTGCTTTTTGAATTCAATAAAATTCTTGCTGTACTGCATGCCGAAGCTGCCAAAACTATGGTTTTAGCCTGTAATCTATATGTTTTCCTGTCAAGCTTATTTATAAATATAACCCCTGTGGCTTTACCTGAATCGTCAGTTACAACTTCCCGAACCATGGAGTTCGTGAAAATTTTAATCTGTCCACCCGATTTTTGAGCTGGAAAAATAAGACACGAACCAGAAGAAAAATCAGCATAAACACGGCAAGACCTACTACATTGCCCACAATAAAAACAAACACCCCGTTGATCGTTGATAGGTTTTGTTAACATGGACATACGCGAAGGATACACAGGAACATTGGCATTTCTTGCCCCTTTGATATAATAGAGTTCATGCAACCTTGGCTTTGGAGCTGGCAAAAAGAAACCATCGGGATCATTCGGCAAATTTTCATTACTCCCGAAAACACCAATAAGCTTATCTACCTTATCATAATACGGCTTCACATCTTCATAGGAAATAGGCCAATCTTCACCTAATCCGTCAAAACTTTTTCTTTTAAAATCCAAAGGCCCAAATCTTAAGGAAATCCTTCCCCAATGATTCGTCCGCCCTCCTAACATTCCGGAACGAAACCAATCAAATTTAGTTTCCCCTTTTTGTGTATAGGGTTCGCCTTCCAGTTCCCATCCGCCATAAGCCGCATCAAAATCTCCAAACGGACGCGTCGTACTGGCGCCTCTTCTTGGGGATTCATATGACCATTTTAGTTGGGTACTGGTTTCTGGATTGGCAGGATCATAAAAGGGACCTGCTTCAACAACGG
>CAXBNH010000219.1:0-5454 GCA_963976905.1 uncultured Algibacter sp. | reverse complement strand
GTTATGTTTTATAATAAGAATAAAAAAAGAAGTTAAAGTCTAACATAGAATGTCAAAAAGGCATTTCAAATATTGACCTTTATAAAAGTAACCGATTAAAGAAGCATAATGATATAAAAAATAATCATGAAATTAACTACATTTGCACTCGCAAAAACCAAATTATTGGTTCATAATATATTTATCTGAATAAAAATGAAAGCAGGCATCGTAGGATTACCAAACGTAGGAAAATCAACTTTATTTAATTGTTTGTCAAACGCAAAAGCGCAAAGTGCCAACTTTCCGTTTTGTACCATTGAGCCTAATATTGGCGTTGAGATTGTTGATATTGCTGGATTGGTAAAAGGGGCGAGCAAAGGCGAAGGGCTGGGAAACCAGTTTTTGGCAAACATTCGGGAAACTGATGCCATTCTGCATGTGTTGCGCTGTTTTGATAATGATAATATTGTACACGTTGATGGCAACGTAAACCCCATTCGAGACAAAGAAACCATCGATATGGAATTGCAGCTTAAAGATTTGGAAACCGTTGATAAAAAACTGGAAAAAGTAAAACGCGCTGCAAAAACAGGAAATAAAGAAGCTCAAAAAGAAGAAGCTGTTTTGTTGAAAATAAAAGCAGGATTGGAAGCAGGTATTTCGGTCAGGGCTTTAGAATTCAGCGAAGAAGATGATGCCGATTTTGTAAAACCATCACAGTTTATTACTGATAAACCCGTTATGTATGTCTGTAATGTAGATGAAGGTTCTGCTGTTTCTGGAAACACATATGTTGATTTGGTAAAAGAAGCTGTTAAAGATGAAAATGCCGAGGTTTTGGTGTTGGCCGTGGGTACAGAAGCAGATATTAATGAGTTGGATGATTATGAAGAACGCCAGATGTTTCTTCAAGATATAGGATTGGATGAAGCAGGTTCTGCAAAATTAATTAGATCGGCCTACAAACTTTTAAAACAGCAAACCTATTTTACCGCTGGTGTTAAAGAAGTGCGCGCATGGACGGTTGATGTTGGTGCAACGGCTCCTCAGGCAGCTGGAGTTATCCATACCGATTTTGAAAAAGGATTCATTCGTGCAGAAGTCATTGCCTATGACGATTACGCATCTTTTGGAAGTGAAACCAAAGTGAAAGAAGCTGGTAAAATGCGTGTTGAAGGTAAAAATTACATTGTTAAAGATGGCGATGTGATGCACTTCTTGTTTAATGTATAATTAGGCATTTTAGGTGGCGTAATAATTTCTTTTTCTAGTGTCTTATTTAAACCTTATTTTTAGCATCTAAATGGTTGCTAGGGTTTATGAAATTAAGATTGATTTATTTTAGCTAAAAAAATAGTTTTTTATTTATTAAATTGTAAGAATTTAATTATTTTAGCGGTCGAATTATAAAACAAATGCTACGTATATGCCTTTAATCGAAATTAAAACTGAAATAAATTCAGATATAAAAAGCTGTTTTGATTTGGCTCGAAATATTGAACTTCATCAAGAATCATTGAAAAACTCTGATGAAAAGGCCATTGCAGGAAAAATTTCTGGATTCATAGAAGAAGGGGAATGGGTAAGTTGGGAAGCCAAACATTTTGGTTTGGTGCAGCATTTAACTTCAAAAATTACCGAGTTTGATTCGCCTCATTATTTTGTTGATGAAATGGTTTTTGGAGCTTTTAAATCCTTCAGGCATGAGCATATTTTTCAAGAGGAATCAAATAAAACCATTATGGTTGATAAATTTCACTTTGAATCGCCATTGGGTATTTTAGGAAAAGTAGCCAATACATTGTTCCTTAAGCGTTACATGAAAAAGCTTTTAAAAACCAGAAGTGAGTTTTTAAAGGAAAAAGCTGAGGCTTTAAAATAATCAAAATCAAATTACTGAATAGCTTTGTCAATGTTTTCTTAATGAATGCGTTGTGCTTTCATGCTTTCCTAGACTGTTGGCTTGAATCCTTCCCGTTTACATGCTGAACATCGTATTTTCAATATTTATTAACTTATCGTTCCAAAACACAATTCTATTTTCGTTGCATGCAAACAACAAAGAATTTTTGGTACGGAATAACTATTGGTATTTTAGGCGTTGTGCTTTTTTCGTCAAAAGCGGTCATGGTCAAATTGGCTTATAATTATCAAGTGGATGCCATTAGTATCCTGTTATTAAGAATGCTGTTCTCTTTTCCGTTTTATGTGGTAATTGCTTATTTGTATCGGAATAAAAATAACGATGTACCGGTTGGTAATATAGATTATGTTTGGGTAGTTTTTTTTGGTTTTGTAGGCTATTATTTAGCAAGTTATTTCGATTTTGTGGGGCTAACTTATATAAAGGCAAGTTTGGAGCGTATCATTCTGTTTCTGTACCCTACCATTGTTATTTTGTTAAACAGGTTTTTTTTAAAACAGCCCATCACAAAAATTCAAATGGGAGCGATTGCATTGACCTATTTAGGAATTGTTGTTGCCTTTTGGGATGAAGTGGCCATTTCTGGTACAGACACCTATTTGGGAGGTTTTTTCATATTGCTGAGCGCCATTACCTATGCATCCTATTTAGTGGGCAGCGGGTGGTTGATTCCCAAATTTGGCGTGGTGAAATTTACAGCATATGCCATGATTGTCTCCTGTATTTGTGTGTTTGTCCATTACAGTGTCATTAGCGAAACCGATTTGTTCTCTTTTTCATGGGAAGTGTACTTTTTAGGGTTTCTGATAGCCATTTTTGCTACCGTTATTCCGTCTTTTTTGGTATCGGCTTCCATTAAAATGATAAGCTCTTCAAATTTTGCGATTGTTGCGGGTATCGGTCCTATTTCCACCATTATTTTAGCGGCTATTTTTTTAAATGAAGTTTTGACTTTATTTCAGTTTTTTGGTGCTTTGGTGGTTATTGTTGGAATTTTATTGATTTCTCTTACAAACAAAAAATAAAACCGTTGAAAGACAAAAAATAAGACGATGTTCTCAACAATAGCATGCTTTTATTGTTAATTACTTTGTGCGCTTGCTGTTTCATTTTTTGTTTTGAAGTGCTATATTAGCGTCCTATCACGAAATTTTACTCAAATCTATGGCTGAAACCTCAAATTATACCGAAGACAATATACGCTCATTAGACTGGAAAGAACATATCCGTATGCGCCCAGGGATGTATATTGGGAAACTCGGTGATGGGTCTTCACCAGATGACGGCATTTATATTCTTCTTAAAGAGGTTTTAGACAATTCCATTGACGAATATGTGATGGGCGCTGGCAAAACCATCGAGATTTCCATTCAAGGCACCAAAGTTACGGTACGCGATTACGGCCGTGGTATTCCTTTAGGGAAAGTAGTGGACGTAGTTTCAAAAATGAATACCGGTGGGAAATATGATTCCAAAGCCTTTAAAAAATCGGTTGGTCTAAATGGGGTCGGTACCAAAGCGGTCAATGCGCTATCCTCTTACTTTCGGGTAGAATCCACACGTGATAATAAAAGCGCTTCCGCGGAATTCGAGCAAGGCAACTTAATCGACCAAGAATTATTAGATGATACCAGTCGCAGAAAAGGGACTAAAGTCTCTTTCGTCCCAGATGAAATCATCTTCAAAAATTACAAATATAGAAACGAGTACATCGTTAAAATGCTCAAAAACTATGTGTACTTAAATCCCGGTTTAACCATAGTTTTTAACGGCGAAAAATATTATAGTGAAAACGGGCTAAAAGATTTGTTGAGTGAAAATATCAATGAATCCGATAGACTGTACCCCATTATTCATTTAAGGGGCGATGATATAGAAATAGCATTAACGCACAGCAAAACACAATATAGTGAAGAGTATCATTCGTTTGTAAACGGACAAAATACCACGCAAGGCGGCACGCATTTAAACGCTTTTCGGGAAGCGTTGGTAAAAACCATTCGGGAACATTATGGTAAGAATTATGACGCTTCCGATGTCCGTAAATCTGTTGTAAGTGCCATAGCCATAAAAGTTATGGAACCTGTTTTTGAAAGTCAGACCAAAACCAAATTGGGGTCGACCGATATGGGTGGCGATTTGCCAACGGTACGAACCTATATCAACGATTTTGTAAAAACGTATTTAGATAACTATTTACATAAAAACCCCGAAGCAGCCGATAAAATACAACGTAAAATCTTGCAAGCAGAACGGGAGCGTAAAGAACTTTCGGGCATTCGGAAACTGGCAAAAGATCGTGCCAAAAAAGCAAGTCTCCACAATAAAAAATTACGTGATTGCCGGGTTCATTTTGGAGATACTAAAAACGAACGAAATCTTGAAAGCACGTTGTTTATCACGGAGGGCGATTCGGCTTCCGGTAGTATCACAAAATCCCGTGATGTGAATACCCAAGCGGTTTTTAGCTTAAAAGGAAAGCCTTTGAACTGTTATGGTTTGACCAAAAAGATCGTTTATGAAAATGAAGAATTTAATTTGCTTCAAGCGGCGTTAAACATAGAAGAATCTTTAGAAGATTTGCGTTATAACAATGTGGTGATCGCAACAGATGCCGATGTAGATGGTATGCACATTCGTTTATTGCTCATTACATTTTTCCTTCAATTTTTCCCTGAGGTCATTAAAGAAGGACATTTGTATATTTTGCAAACACCTTTGTTCCGTGTACGAAATAAAAAAGAAACCATTTATTGCTATTCTGAAGAAGAACGCAGAGATGCTATTGATAAATTAAAACCAAAACCAGAAATAACCCGATTTAAAGGTTTGGGAGAGATTTCTCCAGATGAATTCAAATATTTTATAGGAGAAGACATTCGTTTGGATCCCGTGATGTTGGATGATAACATGTCCATTGAAGAATTACTGGAATTTTATATGGGAAAAAATACGCCAACCCGCCAAGAATTTATTATTGATAATTTGAAAGTGGAACTTGATTTAATTTCGGAATAAAAAATTCGTGCATTCGTGGTAAAGCTAAGTTAGATTATGAAAAAAGCAAGATTAGGAATTACCATATTATCAGCAATATTATTAGTGGTATGGGGTTTTAAATTGGATTATAATGATTTGAGTTACAATAATAATAGTACCGCTTACTTAGGGATTTTAATCATGCTATTATTGATTGTTTTTGGAGTGAGACAAGCAATGAAAAACAAAAAGTGACATTAAAAAACAGAATAGTTTTGAATGTTAATTTTAAAAAATAATAATCCCGAAAAAGTCGGGACTGCTTATGCAGGAATGAAACTATGAGTGAAGACCAAAACGACGATTTGATTAACCAACAAGAAGAACCCCAAGAAACCATTACCAGGATTTCTGGAATGTACAAAGATTGGTTTTTGGATTATGCCTCGTATGTTATTTTAGAACGTGCCGTACCAGCCATTGAAGACGGGTTTAAACCTGTACAAAGGCGTATCATGCATTCCATGAAAGATTTGGATGATGGACGTTACAATAAAGTGGCAAACATT
>CAXBNH010000218.1:0-5476 GCA_963976905.1 uncultured Algibacter sp. | reverse complement strand
AAACAACATACACGGTGAGCAACTGTGCCGGCGCCCAATTGATTGGAGCGTCTGGAATTGCAGACGGCCATAAGATTGTGACTTGGATTGGCGGCGGCGAGCAATTACAAAAGGATTACCCGAACCTAAAAGTTCAAGATGACAGTTTGGTGACCTTTGTTGAGGATGGAAAATTCAGTTCCTCCAACGGGAATTTGGCGAGTTACGTTTCGGCCTTGAATTTAGTGGAAAAAATGACAAGCCCTGAACACAGGAAATTTGTAGAAAGCTATTTATATTTGGACCGACTTCAAAATTGGGGGAAATAAATCGCTTTTTGTTGTTTTTTATTTTAGAAGCCAATATTCGTTTTAAAAACAGATGTCTTTAATGGCCTTCCCAAAAACAAAAATCACTTTTAATTTAGCCGTAACCTTAGCTGGTTATTGCGTTAGGGATTGCAGAGGAAAGCCCACAGCGAGGTACGAGCGAAGACTTGGGACGGAAAGCCCGACCCCTTTTCGGGGTAACGCCCAAAACATCATTTTCAAAACGCAATTCCTTTTATCTTTTTATAATCCAATATAGCTTTGCTATCAGACAACAACGACACGTAATAACACACACTGGACAGTCTATTATACAAACTGGCATCATCGGTTTTTATGGTTTTTGGCAAAGCTTTTAAAATAAGTTTGTCGTAATTGGATGTGGTATGATTAAACCCGTTGTTTACGGCATCTGTATAGGTATCCAACAAGGTATTTATAACGCCGTATCCTGCAATTTCCTTATCCACCACTTCTGTAGATTGATAGACTTTTTCTATGCTTATTTTAATAATATCTTTTATTTGAGCATCGTATTTGCTTTTATCCAGCAAGGCACAATCAAAATCGCCTTTTAAAATAGCGTCTTCGTGCTCCATAAAAATATCGACGGCTTCGTTGATGAGATTTCCAATGGCAAGTGCCCGTAAATAGCCAATGCGGTCTTCTTTGTTGGAAAGTGCATAATAATTCTCGGGTTTGATGTTGCTCCTTATTATTTTTGATAAATATTCCAGCGCAAATTCTTCTTGAATCAATCCTAAATTGATACCGTCTTCAAAATCAATAATGGTATAACAAATATCATCGGCAGCTTCTACTAAAAACGCTAGCGGATGCCTTGAAAAACTGACATGGTTCTCACTTCGTTTTATGAGCCCCAACGTATTGGCAACCTCTACAAAAGCATCTTTTTCAGATTGAAAAAAACCATATTTTTTATCGGCAATATGCTTGGTTGGTTTTTTGGGAAGGGATTCTTTAGGGTATTTTGTAAAAGCGCCTAATGTGGCGTAACTTAAACGAAGTCCGCCAGGTCGGCCTGCTCTGGTTTCTGTTAAAATTTTAAAACCGTTGGCATTGCCTTCAAAATCACATAAATCTTGATACTCTTTTTCGGTCAGTTGGTTTTTGAATGTTTTGCCCTTGCCTGTTTTAAAAAACTCGCCAATGGCTTTTTCACCAGAATGCCCAAAGGGTGGGTTCCCTATGTCATGCGCCAAAGCTGCTGCAGCTACAATGGCTCCAAAATCGTTGATCTGATAGCCGTGAACACTTTGCAAATGGGGGTGTTTCTCCAATAATTTTTGTCCTACGCGCCTGCCCAAAGAACGCCCTACCACGCTCACTTCCAAACTGTGGGTCAAACGTGTGTGTACAAAATCTGTTTGTGACAACGGAATGACTTGGGTTTTATCTTGAAGGCTCCTAAATTCTGAAGAAAAGATGATTCTGTCATAATCGACCTCAAAGCCCAATCGGGTTTCATCTTGTTCTTTTCTTAAACGCTCTTTAGTGTCGCCAAAGCGTTTTAAGGATAATAATTGTTCCCAGTTCATAGTATCTTTTTTGCGGCCACAAGATACTTATTTTCATTAATAAAACTTTAAACTATGGGGTCTTTTAAGTGCTGTTTTATCCATTTGGTACAATCTGAAAATTTATCGAAAATTTGTTCTTCTGAAATAAAATCAGGTATGATATCAATACGTTCCATCATATATCGCGGCTGTTTCAATACACCTACAAAAAGCACTTTGATGTTTTTCGTTTTTAAATCAAGCAACATATCTTCCATAGCATATAGACCTGATTGGTCCATATATTGCATCCTGCCCAAACGCATCACTACAATATGTGCTGTATCTGGAATTTGAAGTGCCAAATCTTGAAAATCACTTGTTGAGCCGAAAAACAAAGGGCCTTTGATGTGCTTGATAAACACATCGTCTTTTAAATGCTGAGGAAAATTGACTTCATCTGCCCAAGCTTTTTCATCTTTTAAGGATTTTACATCGGAACGCTGTGCTGTTAAATCCCCAATTTTTTTCATAAACATTAAAGACGCTATAACCAAGCCTATACCCACGGCATACACCAAGTTCCAAAATGTGGAAAGCAACATCACGACCAGCATAATCAATACCTCTGAACTTAATTTTAATGGACCGAAACTGATGTCTCTAGGTAAACTTGGTATAGCTTTCAATCCTTTATAATCCATCACGCCTATACCTACAGTAATTAATATGCCTGCTAAAACAGCCGCTGGAATCTGAGAAGCAATCGGTCCTAATCCTAATAATATGATAAGCAGTAACACGCCCGCAATCATCCCTGAAAGTTTGGTTTTCCCCCCAGAGGTTATGTTTACCACCGTTCTGATGGTTGCTCCTGCACCTGGAATACCTCCAAAAATAGCTGCGACGCTGTTTCCTATACCTTGCCCAACTAATTCCTTATTGGGTTTGTGCTTGGTTTTCGTCATATTATCTGCCACCACACTAGTTAGTAAAGAATCTATAGCTCCTAACAATGACAAAGTAAGCGCAGTAAAAATATAAGGTGTCACGCTGCTTAATGAAAAGCTTGTAAATATTTCGAGATTTGGAATAGGCAATCCACTTGGTATTTCTTGAATGGCTCTATAATCCAATCCAAATCCTACTGCTATTCCAGACATGACGATTAATGCCACCAAAGTACTGGGGACGGCTTTGGTAATACGCTTGAAACCATAGATGATAAAAATAGTGCCCAATGCCAAAATGAGTTCTAACCAATTGATATTTTTCAAAGCATTAGGCAATACTTTTATAGCCCCATAAGCCCCGGCCGCTTCTTTGGCCGCTAAAGTTTGTGATTCTTTTAAAATATCAGCTTCTGAAATAGTTTCTGCCCTGTTGATGGTTTCCTTAAAATTTTCTAAGACCAAAATGCCCTTGCCTGCTTCATCTTTTAAAATATTTTCTAGAATAACCTCTTCAGCTTGTGGCTTAAACTCGTTTACAAATGCCATATCCTCTTTGGGATAATATCCTAAAGACGGTAATATTTGGGTAATCAGAATAATGACACCAATAGCCGTCATAAACCCTGAAACCACAGGATATGGGATGTACCTGATATACTTCCCTAAGCCTAAAGCACCCAAGCCAATTTGCATAAGCCCTGCCAATAAAAAAACGGTAAGAATGATTGGCAACGCTTTATCAATGTTCCCATCGTTGGCCGCAACAATGCTGGCAACCACTATCATACTAACGGCTGTCATGGGCGCAGTTGGCCCTGAAATTTGGGTATTGGTACCTCCAAAAAGTGCTGCAAAAAAACTTATAAAAACCATAAAGTCCTGCTGTGGGCCCCAAACCAGAGGACACACCAAATGCCAATGCCAATGGCAATGCTACAATACCTGCTGTGATGCCTCCAAAGGCATCGCCTTTAATGTTTGAAAATAGATTTTTCATAAGTTGTTTTACTTTTTTAAAGGTTCGAGTCCATTAATATAAAAAAAAGCTATGACATAAAAATATTGACGCTTATGAAACTAGTTGTTCTTCTTAGAAATTCACAAACGTGATTATATTAAATTGATCTCTGCCGTTGGTTTCAAAAAACTGGTTCATATAACCCGCTTCCAGCCTTATGTTTTCATTTAAATTATAGCCTAAGCCAGCATAAACCCTATTTCTATCGAAAATGGACGACTTGGTATTTAGAAAAATTTCGTTGTATGCCGACGCATAAAACTTGTTATTTTCTTTATTGCTCAAGGGAACATTTAAAGCCAAAAAATACCGGAAGCGCATTTTAAAATCATCTTCAACAAAACGTTGTTCAAAACGATAGCGATGGTTAATCTTCACGCTTCCTATATTTTGACTGGATGTGAATTGTTGAAAAATACGATGCTCATTAACCGACATTTTTTCATCTGAAGCACCTATATAGTTTTCAGATAAAATATAGCCATAACCTAATAATACGTTGTTTTTAGTGTCATTAAAGGTATAGCCCAGACCTGTTCTTAAAAGTAATTGTTCCAAATCGCCAATGGCATTATAATTTCGATATTGAACCTCGTTATGGATATTCCAGGTGTTATTAAGTTTTTTATTGCCAATATATATTAACCAATTACCAAAATCACTCGCTTGGCTTTGTGCAAATATGGGCAGCATCAATGTTACCATTAATGCCGCCATACTTAGTTTCTTCTTCATTTTATTTTTTCCCATCAATCGTTTTTTACTCATAGAATTTCACTTCGCCTGTATTGACATCGTACATGGCACCTATAATCAAAATCTCTCCATTTTTTTCCATTTCTGAAAGTATGGGGCTTTCGGCATGGATTCTGTCTATGGTCAATTGTACGTTCTTCTTTGAAACCTCATCTACAAAATCTAAATTTTTAGAGTTTCTTAAACTTTCGTCTTTAGGCTCTGAAACGGCATTTACTGCTGGTGTTATTTTTTCAATAAGCTTGGTAAGGTTACCCATTTTGGCGTGGTCGCAAGCACCTTTTACGGCACCACAACTGGTATGCCCTAAAACCACAATTAACTTTGTACCAGCAAGTTTACATGCAAATTCCATACTGCCCAAAATGTCTTCATTTACAAAATTACCTGCTATCCTTACGCTAAATATATCACCCAAACCTTGGTCAAAAACCAATTCGGCAGACACTCTGGAATCGATACAACTTAAAATGGTAGCAAAAGGAAATTGCCCTTCGCTGGTATCATTAACTTGTTCCAATAAATTTCTATTGGCTTTTAGATTGTTTTGAAATCTTTGGTTTCCTTCTTTTAAATATTCCAATGACTTTTGAGGTGTCATGGTGGCCTGTGTTTCTCTTGTATGTGCTTTCATAATATATATTTTAATTTATAGTTTCTTTTTGCTTGTTTTGAAAATAAGTTATTGAACGCTGTATTTTTGCTTGCTAGTTAAAAGTAGCGAGACGTTAAAGGTATTGATAGCGTCTTTAATATCAGAAGATATTGAATTTGCTTTGCCTTTTCCTCTATCCATGCATAACAAGTTAATATTATTTTTTGACAGATAGCCAGAAAGGTTATTGATGGCATTATCACCTTCTTCAAATATATATTCTATGGTTTTATTATTTGAAGAAGCATCCATTTTATTTAAAACGG
>CAXBNH010000217.1:0-5496 GCA_963976905.1 uncultured Algibacter sp. | reverse complement strand
AACTTCACGAATAGCAGTTTCTTCAATAGACTCATTGCCTTCCACCTTTCCCTTGGGCAAATCCCATTTATCGTTTCTATAAATGAACAAAATGTCGCCCTTATCATTATAAACCTTACCGCCCCCTGCAATAACATTAGGGAGTTTTTTCAAAAACTTCTTCAATAATTTATCTTGGTTGGGATGGATGAGTCTGGCCTCTTTCAGCTTTGACTTATTAAGTTTTCTAATAACAGCATCCATTTTCGCTTTTTTAAGATCAAAATTCTTAAAATAGGTTTCTTCTTCAACGACTGTTGTTAAAACGATGGGTTTGTCGTTTACAAAAACTTTATACATAAATATTATGTCATATTTTAGTTTGGTAAAAATATCATTTTTCAATAGAAACCAACCATTGTTAAAAAAAATATTTTAATTCATAATATTACAACTACAAAAAACTAAATTAATGCTTAATTTTGTTTTTATGATTTTTAACAAAGACACCGCCAAAAAAACTGCCGAAGTTTTATTGCAAATCAATGCCATTAAACTAAGTCCACAAGAACCTTTTACTTGGGCTTCAGGCTGGAAATCACCTATTTATTGTGATAATAGGATTATTCTATCATTCCCTCTCATAAGAAATTATATAAGAGAAACGATGGGCAAACAAATTGAAAAAGAATACGGAAAACCCGATGTGATCGCCGGTGTTGCCACAGGTGCCATAGGCATTGGCATGTTGGTTGCAGAATATATGGGTTTGCCTTTTATATACGTAAGGCCAGAAGCCAAAGGCCATGGACGCAAAAACCAAATTGAAGGTTTTATTGAAGAAGGCCAAAATGTGGTGGTGGTTGAAGATTTGATCAGCACAGGAAAAAGCAGTTTGAATGCCGTGCGCGCTTTAAAAGAAGCCCATGTAAACGTAAAAGGCATGATTGCCATTTTTACTTATGGATTTGACGTAGCTACTGAAAATTTCAAAAAAGAAGATGTATTCTTGCAAACTTTGAGTAATTATGAAAACTTGCTTGAACAGGCTTTAGAAACCAAATACATTACCCAAAAAGAATTGCAAACATTAAGTGATTGGAACTGCAACCCAAGTGGATGGATGTAAAATGTTTGTTGTAGAGTTGTTTTTCGTGGAGTTGTAAAAACATCTTAACAACAAATGTCAGGCTGAACGTCGGTCACTGAGCGAAGTCGAAATGAGTCGAAGCCTAATCAAAACGAACAACTTAACAACACACAACAAAATGAACCTAGAATCCCCAAAAGTACCCGTTTCAAAATCTTCTCAAGCTATTTTTGATTTTTTATCGAATGTTAAGAACTTTGAATCTTTAATGCCTGAAAACATCAGTAAATTTGAAGTTTTGGAGGAAGATAAATTTCTATTTCAACTCAAAGGCATGCCCGAAATCATTCTTGTGATAAAAGAAGTGGTTGCGCCCAATAAAATTGTACTTGGTGCCGCTGGCGGAAAAATAGACTTTTCACTTACGGGAAACATTACGGACGCGGGCAATGGCGCTAGCGAAGTGCAATTAAAATTCAATGGAGATTTCAACCCGATGATGGCGATGATGATAAAAGGGCCTATTACCAAATTTATTGAAACCTTAGCTACCAATATCCCTAAAGCTGTTCAGTAAAGCAATGTAATTTCTTTAAGATCAAATTTTTTAACGATTTCATCTTCCAAAACAACTAGTAGCTTACCATATTTGGTAACGCCTTTTATAAAACCAGAAAACAAATCGCCTTCAGCATTTTTAAATGTTGAAGGTTTATTTTTTCTAAATAAATTAGCTTCATATTCATTTTTAACGGCATCATATTTACCGCTTTGTAAAAGCAATGCGTATGCTTTTGTATGCTTTATAATACCTTGCAAAATTTCATCTGTATTGAAATGAACCCCTGTAAGGTTTTTTAATGATGTAGCTTGTTGCAAGTTTTTAAACTCAGTTTGATTTACATTAACACCAATACCAATAATCGTGGAATTCAGCTTGTTTTTTATGACATTTTCAATCAAGATCCCACATACTTTTTTGTCTGCTGACAAAATGTCGTTTGGCCATTTTACACTTAAATCTGATATATTTAAAGTTTTTAATGCTTTAAGAATGGCCAAAGAAATAGCCATACTGATATAAAAAGGAAATTCAACATCATGAACACTTAAGTCCTTAAACACACTAAACATAAGGTTTTTGCCCTTATCAGAATCCCAAGTAGTGCCCATTTGCCCTCTTCCGCTTGTTTGGTAATCTGCAACAACAACAGTATAATCTGCAACTGCTTCATTACCTATCATTTCTTTTAAAAAAGAATTTGTAGAGTCGGTGGCATTAAGTTTGATTATACGCATTCTAAAGTTATTTATTGTAAGGTAAAATCTTATGATTATTTTAAACTATAAAGAACTAAAAAAATAATAACTTTGCACAAATTTAAATCAAATTAATGGCGAAAGAAAACATAAGCTCAGACCAACTCATAGCATCCATTTTAAGTGGCATAGAAGATGTTAAAGGCAAACAAATAAACATCATGGATTTAAGAGCTATAGAAAACACGGTTTGTGACTACTTTATAATTTGTGAGGGAACTTCAAACACTCAAGTAAACGCCATAGTCAATTCAGTACAAAAGAAAGTAAGCAAAGAACTTAAAGACCACCCTTGGCACGTTGAAGGTTCTGATAATGCCGAATGGGTACTCATTGATTATGTAAACGTGGTCGTGCACGTGTTTCAAAAACACATCCGTGATTATTACGATATTGAAAGCCTTTGGGGAGATGCAAAAACAACAATAATTGAAACCAGTTACTAAAAACTAAGAATGGCAAACGATAAGAAAAATATAAAAGAAAACAAACCAAAGTTTAGTCCTTACTGGATTTACGGCATTATCATCGCTATTTTAATAGCCATGTCTGTTTTTGGAAACAATGGATATCAAGAAGATAATTTAACCAATCCCACGCAGTTTTTCCAAATGGTAAAAGACGGCGATGTAGCAAAGGTTGAAATTGTAAACAAGCGTGTAGCCAAGGTATATCTCACTAAAGAGGCTGCTGAAAAAGAAATACACAAACAGTCCAAACCTTCTACGTTTATACCAACTACAAGCAAATTACCTAATTATAAATTTGAGTTTGGCGACCTCCAAAATTTTGAAAATCAATTGCATGAGGTTATAAAAGAAAAGAATCTTGATTTAGAACCTGTTTATACTACTGAAGAAAACCATTTAGGCGATTTCCTATTGGGTATTCTTCCATTCATTTTATTGATTGGCGTTTGGATTTTTATCATGCGCCGTATGTCTGGTGGGGCCGGTGGCGGTGCTGGCGGGCAAATTTTCAATATTGGAAAATCCAAAGCAAAACTTTTTGACCAAAATACTGAAGTTAAAACAACGTTTAAAGATGTGGCCGGATTGGAAGGTGCTAAAGAAGAAGTGCAAGAAATTGTAGATTTTCTTAAACACCCAGAAAAATACACCTCTTTAGGAGGTAAAATACCTAAAGGCGCATTACTTGTAGGCCCCCCGGGAACTGGAAAAACCTTATTGGCAAGAGCTGTGGCCGGTGAAGCCAAAGTGCCATTTTTCTCATTATCTGGTTCTGATTTTGTAGAAATGTTTGTTGGCGTAGGTGCTTCCAGAGTTAGGGATTTATTTAAGCAAGCCAAAGAAAAATCGCCTTCCATCATTTTTATTGATGAAATTGATGCTATTGGGCGTGCCAGAGGAAAAAATGCTATGTCTGGAAGTAATGACGAACGCGAAAACACGCTTAATCAATTATTAACGGAAATGGATGGTTTTGGTACAAATGCCAACGTGATTGTGATAGCAGCTACCAACAGAGCCGATATTCTTGACAAAGCCTTAATGCGCGCTGGCCGTTTTGACAGACAGATTTTTGTCGATTTACCAGACATTCGCGAACGTAAAGAGATTTTTGAAGTACACTTAAGACCTTTAAAAAAGTCCAAAGACTTGGATATGGAATTTCTTGCCAAGCAAACACCCGGTTTTTCTGGAGCAGACATTGCCAATGTCTGTAATGAAGCAGCCCTTATCGCTGCAAGAAACAACAAAAAAGCTGTTGACAAACAAGATTTTCTTGATGCAGTAGATAGAATCATAGGCGGTTTGGAAAAGAAAAATAAAATTATAACCCCTAGCGAGAAAAAAGCTGTGGCTTTTCACGAAGCAGGTCATGCTACCGTTAGCTGGATGCTAGAGCATGCAGCTCCTTTGGTAAAAGTGACCATTGTTCCAAGAGGACGTTCTCTTGGTGCAGCTTGGTACTTGCCAGAAGAACGGCTTATTGTTCGTCCGGAACAAATGCTTGATGAAATGTGTGCTGCCTTAGGAGGCCGCGCCGCAGAAAAAGTGATTTTCAATAAAATATCAACAGGTGCACTTAGTGATTTGGAAAAAGTAACCAAACAAGCGAGGGCCATGGTTACTATTTACGGCTTGAGTGATAAAATTGGAAACCTGACCTATTATGATTCTGGACAAAACGAATACGGGTTCACAAAACCTTACAGCGAACAAACAGCAGAACTTATAGATAAAGAAATATCTGATATTATTGAAACACAATACAAACGAGCTATTAAACTGCTTGAAGAAAACAAAGATAAGCTCACAGAACTTGCCACCGTACTTCTTGAAAAAGAAGTGATTTTTAAAGATAATCTTGAAAAAATATTTGGCGAGCGTGCTTTTATAAAAGAAGAACAAGAAGATATAAAAATACCTAAAGAATAGATTTTATTGATACTTTGTTAAGCTTTTAGTAAAAATCTTAAATTAATCGTACGGTTAATTTAAGATTTTTTATCTTTGATAAACGCCAAGTAAACTGAGTTAATAGCAATCACGTGAATGAGTCTTTTTAGAAAATTATTTGGTTCCAGATCGGATCAACAAAAAGAAGAAATAAAATCTAGCGATAGAGGCAAATACATGCCCGAAATCAAGATACCCATTGATGAACGATTTACCATTAACTTTAAGGCCAATGGCGGTAAATTTTTGTATTGCGAAGATTTAAACGAAACGTTTCAAAGCCTTCAAAACATTATTGAAGAAAACAATTGGGAAGATACAAATGCGCTTGTTTTTGACGAAAACTTAAAAAACAATGATGGATCTCTTTTAATCTGTTCAAACCAAATACTGGAAAAAAAACTAATGGAGCTTCCAGATCACTTCGTCGTTTTTGCCACTACCAGCCAAATTGTTGAAAATATTGGCGAAGGTTTACGAGGTATTAAATCAAAAAACAAACAAAGCATCCCCTCAAATATTACCACTATTAAACATTTTAAATCTTCAGATGAAAAAGATTTTTTAAGTTATGGCAGTAGTTCAAAAAACCTATATTTGCTGCTTTTAGAAGACTTTTAAAAAGCTTTAATCAAAATCTAAAATCAAAAGCAATTTGTATCAATCATTAAACAGAAAAAGATT